>JAFZFW010000081.1 GCA_017555685.1 Methanocorpusculum sp. | reverse complement strand
TAATAAGGTAGTTGCGAGGGTAGCCAAGCCAGGCCAACGGCGCCAGACTTAAGATCTGGTCTATAAGTAGTTCATGGGTTCGAATCCCACCCCTCGCATAGTTCTTCTTTTCATTCACTTCGTTCATTCAAATCAGAATTATGCTCCATATTCGCGTCACTTCTTGCCGCTCGAACCTCGCACATTTTTCGCTCTGTTTTACTCATTCAAAATCCATAAATAGACTCCCGTATCTTTATTCAATATGCAAATCGTGGATATGGAAAAGCAGGGGAGAAAGAAACACTTTGACTGGTTCAACAGTTTCACTGACCCGACATTTTCCATAAATGTGCGCATTGATGTGACCAATGTCGTCCGTCATGCAAAGGCACACAACAAATCATTCTTTATCGAACTGCTCTATCTGGTAACAGAAGCACTCCACTCGGTCCCGGAGATGCGGATGCGCATCAAAGGAGAGGATGTTGTCATCTTTGATTCTCTGAATCCGTCCTATACGATTATGACAGAGAGCGGAAACTTCGATAACTGCCGGCATCAGATGACCCACGACTATCAGACATTTTATGCCCGTGCCGCCGGGGCGATTGCTGAAACAAAGGCCGGAACGCGGAAAAAGACGTACTTCAATGATTTATCCATCGTTGACGACTTCTACATCACCTCGGTTCCCTGGGTTGATTTTTCCGCAGTAACCCACCCGCAGCCGACCTGGAGCAGGGAAAACATGAGCATCCCGCGTATCTGCTGGGGAAAATACACCGAGTCTGACGGAAAGTTTTCGCTGACGCTCAACCTCGCGGCAAATCATGCGCTGGTAGACGGATATCCGCTGTCTCAGGTCGCAGTACATCTGCAGACACTTCTCGACAAAGTTTCCGTTGACACACCGGACCTTCCGGCGTGGTAAAAAAAGTCAGCGGTTGATTTTCTCAACCATATTTTTTAAGGCATCACAGGCACGGTATGCTGTGTTGTCCATTGTTAAGGGAGTAATCGTTACATACCCGTCCTGCAGACCTGCAACATCGGTTCCGGCTTCCTCCAAATGAATGACCTCTCCGCAAATCCAGTAATAGGGTTTTCCGCGCGGGTCGGTCCGCATCTCAACCGAGGTGTCAAAGAGCCGGGAACCAAGAGTAGTCACCTGATAGCCTTTCACCTCTCCTGCCGGGATGTTTACATTAATCAGATCAGCCCCTGCCGGCAGTCCCTGTTCCAGAAACATCGGGATAAGCCTGCGGATTGCTTCTTTTGCGGCAGTGAAATCAATCCGGTGCGCACGCGGGTCGGTGAATTTGTCTCCGTGGTCGTTCATCTGGAGAGAGAAGGCAACGGCAGGCACTCCCTGGTTTGCGGCCTCCATCGCTGCGCCGACTGTTCCTGAGGTCGTAATCGACTCGCAGGAGATGTTCTCGCCTAAGTTGATGCCGGAGACCACCAGGTCTGGCGTGATATCTAAGGCATACAATCCCAGAAGCAGGGAATCGGTTGGTCTGCCTTCGACAATGTGGGCTGTATGGCCGTTAATCTGCACCTCATTCATGCGAAGAGGCTCAAAAATTGAAATGGAGCGGCCGACTGCACTCTGCTGTACAGCAGGGGCAGAGACCACTACCTCGGCAAACTCGGAGAGCGCTTCATGTGCAGCCCAGAGGCCGACCGAGTTTACTCCGTCGTCATTCGTTAAAAGAATGAGCGGACGGCTCATTCCTGCTCCTGTGCAAGCTGGAGAACTGCATAGGCAGGAAGAGCATCCGCATGGATGCCGGTCGCGGCAGTTAAATCAACGCCTCCGACAAGCGGGGCAAAGGTTGGAGAGCCGATTCCGCCGACAAGAATCGTGTCAGCGCCTGCTTCGGCCTTTGCTTTTGCGACAGCATCACAAACCAGTTTCTGCTGTGCGGCACAGAATGCTTCAGCGATAGAGACAGCGCCGTCTTCGCCGATCTCCTCTAAGTCTGCGCAGACCGTGCGTGCCAGCCGGCGCAGGCATGCCTCGCGGGAGACCTCCTTTCCGTCCGGGGTTGCAGCGGAGTACTCTTCGTCTCCGATGTTTCCGACAACATAGTTTGCATCCCCGCTGCAGGCAAAGTACTCGGTGGAGAACGGAGTGACTTTTCCGTTGACAACCGCTTCGGATGCAAGGGTTGCAACCGGGGTCCGCAGCATTCCGGTGTAGACTAAGTATCCTGCCTGCAGGCGAAGGGTATCAGTCATGCCGATGAGTTTTTCGAAGTCTGCAAACGGCACAATATCTGCCGTCGTACTTCCGATATCGAGCATCATACCGTTCGGGTACTGCTTCTTCAGATAGGCAACCGATGCAAGCCAGTTTGCGGCGGCAAGTTCACGGCAGGCTTCTGTGTGGAACTTTCCATCCATACCGTAGAAGATTGCATCCGGGAAGGACTTCTTCACTGCATCAACAATGAAGGCGATTCCTTCGTTCTTGTCAAAGAAACCGTCTGCAAGCTCTCCGCTCATGACAACAGCGGCATTATCTGCGCCGGCGGCCTTGTATTCTGCGATGATTTCTGCAAGCGGTGACTCTTTCCAGAGTGGGCAGTAATGAATGTGGACGCCTGTTTCGTCTACAATCTTCAGATTTGCCCCGCCGACATCAATTCCAATCATTCGACAGTAACTCCGCCTTTGCAATCGTATTTTGCCGTCTTGCCGTTGTAGTGTACACCTTCCGGCGGAAGACCGACGGTTGCTTTGAGGAGAACTTCTGCGATTTCCTCTTCGATGACTTCGACGATACCAACCAGACTCATGGTTGGTCTGGAGTTGACGTCAACCACGTAAATCTCATCGGCGACAATCATGTCGATACCGGTGTATCCCTGGCATCCGAGCGTCTCGATGGTCTTCTTGGCGACTTCGATCATCTCAGCCTCACGCTCCGGGTGAACCGGCGTGACGCCTCCTTCGTAGACGAAGTTTCCGTTCTCGTCCGGGTAGGAGTTCTGCTTGTTGATAGTAAGGAATACCGGCGGCAGTCCGCTGTAGAATCCGCAGGCTTCACCGACGACACGGCTTCCGACAATGCTTACGCTGTAGTGTTCACCTTCGATGAACTCAACAGACATCTCGCCATCTTTTGGCTCTTCGCCGTCTTTTGCAATACGGACACCAACAGAGCCTTCACCTTTTACCGGTTTGATAACTCTCTTTCCGGCAAAGTCGACACCGACTTCCTTTGGAACATTGATTCCGACGTTTGCAAGAAGCTTGGAGGAGAGACGCTTGCTTGCACAGACGGCAACAGCAGTGCTGTCGGTTCCGATGTTATGCGTTGCAAGCTCTAAGGTGTGGGTGAACTTGGAAAGCAGTGCATCCGGGGCGATGACAACTCCGTAGTCACATTCAGGTGCCAGGCGTTCAATCTCTGCGTTGAAGTCTCCGCCTTCGGGGAGGATGACTTCATGTCCGCAGTTTTCAAAGCTCTTTTTGAGAGCCGAGACCATGGCCCGTCCTTCTGGTGCAAGGTGCGGGTCATGGAAGGTGGTGTATTCGGCGATTAAGACTTTCATACTTATTCTTCGCGTTTTTCAACTTCTGCGATGAGGTTTTCCATAACCTTGTCGACAGCTTCCCAGGTGACGCTCTTGTCCTGTCCCGGCTTTCTGATGATGAACGGTCTTCCCTCATCTCCTGCCTTTCTCATCTCGATGTCGATTGGGATAGCACCGAGGTATGGGACATCGTACTTCTCTGCTGCTTTGATTCCTCCGCCTTTACCGAAGACTTCGAGGATCTCTCCGCAGTGCTGGCAGACAAGTCCGGACATGTTCTCGATAATTCCAAGGACCGGAAGATCCATCATTTCGATGAACTTGATTGCCTTGGTGGAGTCAAGGACTGCAACATCCTGCGGGGTGGTAACGATAACTGCTCCCTCAACGTTTGGTGCGAACTGCACGATGTTGAGTGCTTCGTCTCCGGTTCCCGGCGGCAGATCAACGACGAGGTAGTCAAGTTCTCCCCAGTCAACGTCGCCTAAGAACTGCTGGATTGCTGCTGCCTTCATTGGTCCTCTCCAGACGACCGGGCTGTCGGTCTCGTTTAAGAGAAGAGCCATGGAGACTGCCTTTAAGGAGCCGGTGACTTTGATCGGCATGATCTTGTTTCCGATTGCCTGCAGTCTGAGGTCCTCGATACCGAGCATCTTTGCAATAGACGGGCCGTGGATATCAAGGTCCATTAAACCGGTCTGGTATCCGTGGTTTGCAAGTGCATATGCAAGGTTGACAGAGACGGTACTCTTTCCAACTCCGCCTTTTCCGGAGAGAACTAAAACAACGTGGCGTACACTGATGTTTGCTTTCTGTGGTTTCTGGCAGGAATCGGTCTTGGAGGAGCATCCCTCACAGTTTCCGTCGCATCCTTCTGGTTTGTCACTCATATTTTTTGATTCTCCAGTTTGTGATTCTATTATATTAGTGAGGACATACTATAGGTCTTTTGGATTGCTCCTGAATGCGATTTGGTTTTCCTCTGTGAACTTTTTTGCCGCCTTCTCTTTTTATTTATATATAGCTGACCAATGTTCACTACGGAACTAGTAGTCTGGAGATGAGTTCTTTGCTCGATACATCCTGCATAAATGCACGGCAGCTTTCTGCCTGTGTGCTCCGTGAGAAGACCGGGGCGGTACAACTTCTGAAACTGTCTCTTGGCATATTCCTGCTTCTTGCTGCATTGTGTGTGCTGCCGGCAGGCGCTGAGTCATTTGAATCTGACGGTTTGCCGGAAAGAAATTATCTCACTGCAGGCGGAGACGGGACGCAGGACTGCAGGTTTGTTTTTAACACATTTACTGAGACAGAAGCCTCTGTGTCTACTGTGCGGGATACAAAAACCCGTACCGTACAAAAGAAAAACCAGATTCCCCCGGTGGAATATCAGTCCTATGCTGATGAGAAAGGCGAGGTGTTTTTTGCAGAAAGCCCGGTAGTTACCGGCATGCATATCCCGGAAGGAACCGCAGGCGTTGTCTCTCTTCTCCCGGAATCATTAAGCGTCGGTCCGCAGTGTCAGGAGGTGTACGGGGTGTTTGCCATCTCTATTGAGAACTATCCGGAAGGATATGAATCATCTATCCGCTACACGCTCTCTCTTGCAGAAATCGAGGACAAGGGATTCTCGCCGGCAGATGTCTGCTTATGTTTCCACGATGGTGATTCATGGGTTATGCTTCCGACAGAATACTATATGGATGAAACCCGTGTGTTCTTTGAATCTGTTACCACAGCGCTTGGGGAGTTTGCGATTGTCTCCAAAGACTGTGCCGCAGAAACAGATCAGGTTATGCTTCGCTCAAAGTCTTTGGAGTATCCGCAGGTGTCCATCACGCTTACTCCGGTATCTATCCTGACCCATCCGTATTCCTATACCGCATCGGCAGGATAGGTCTCCTCATTACTTTTTTTTGCGGTCTTTTCTGTTTACCATTTGTGCGCGTTGTTGTTCGCATATGGTTGTCATTTTTCATTTGTCTGATGGTATATGTTAACATCGTCAAATAGTGGTGGGCAAAATACCCATTGTTATTTTACAATATTGGCTAATTGTCAGACAGGGTTAAATACTCTCCAGACTGAAAAATAATGTATCCGAGGTTTAAACCATGGAAATTAAGTTTGTTACAACAACCTGTCCATACTGTGGATCCGGATGTACTTTCAACTTAGTCGTAAAAGACGGAAAGATCATCGACACACAGCCATGCCAGAGAGGTCCGGTTAACGAGGGTAAGCTCTGTCCGAAGGGTGTATTCGGATTTGGCTTCATCAACTCTCCAGACCGCCTGACCACCCCGCTCGTTCGTAAGAACGGCGAGTTAGTCCCGGCATCCTGGGACGAAGCACTTGCAGTCATTGCAGAGAACTTCGCCAAGTACCAGCCGGATGAGTTTGCAGTTATTTCTTCTGCACGCTGCTGTAACGAAGACAACTACGCAATGCAGAAATTCGCACGTATTGTCTTAAAGACCGCAAACATCGATCACTGTGCACGTCTCTGCCACGCACCAACTGTTGCAGGTCTTGCAAAAGTCTTTGGTTCTGGTGCATCCACCAACTCCTTTGACGACCTTGCAATCGCAGACCTTGTCTTCATCATTGGTTCCAACAACTTCGAGGCACACCCGCTTGCAGCACGCAGAATCATGCAGGCAAAGGAAAAGGGAGCACACATCATTGTCTGTGACCCACGCCGCACTCCGACTGCAAAGCAGGCAGAACTCCACATCCAGCACCGTCCGGGAACTGATATCCAGCTCCTCAACTGTCTCATGAAGAACATCATCGAGAACGACTGGATTGACCACGACTTCGTCGAGAACAGAACTCTCGGATACGAAGACCTCAAAGCATGTGTCACTCAGGACAAATACTCCATCGAGAACACTGCAAGAATCTGTGGCATCCCGGAGGAGTCTATCAAGCAGGCACTCCAGTGGCTCCACGAATGCCAGCACAAGACTGCATTCGTCCACTGTCTTGGTATCACCCAGCACACTGTTGGTGTTGACAACGTCCGTTCTATCGCATTTATCCAGACTCTCCTTGGAAACATTGGAAAGCCGGGATGTGGTGTCAACGCACTCCGCGGTCAGAACAACGTTCAGGGATCCTGTGATATGGGAGCACTGCCGAACGTATACGCCGGCTACTTCTCTGTCATGAACCCGGACCTCGCAAAGAAGGTCGCAGACTACTGGGGCGTTGAGTCTGTCCCGCAGGGCAAGCTCGGTCTCCACATTCCGGAAATGCTCGACACTCTCTACGAGCACCCGGACAAGGTCAAGTGTATGTACCTGATGGGTGAGAACCCGGTTATCTCTGACCCGAACTCCAAGATGGTCGAACAGGCAATGGAGAACTGCGAGTTCCTTGTTGTCCAGGATATCTTCGAGACCGAAACCTCCAGATACGCAGATGTTGTCCTTCCGGGATCCTGCTATGCTGAAGAAGACGGTACTCAGACCAATGCAGAGCGCCGTGTCCAGAGATTCAGAAAGGCACAGGATGCACCAGGAGAGTCCAAGCTCGACTGGCAGATCATGAAGATGATTGCAGAGAAGATGGGCTACGGCCAGTACTTCCCATGGGAGACCTCCGAGGATGTCTTCAACGAGATGCGTGGAATCACCCCGCAGTACGCAGGTATCACCTACGCAAAACTCGATGGAGACGGAATCCAGTGGCCATGTCCGACTGAGGATCACCCGGGAACTGCAATCCTCCACGTCACCGAGTTCGCAGGCATGCCGGAAGGCAAGGCAGCACTCGAGGCAGTTGAACACCGCGAACCGGCTGAGGTCGTCGATGAGGAATACCCGATCTGGCTCACCACCGGTGCAACTATCTGGCACTGGCCAAGCGGATCCATGACCCGCAGATGCGACCAGCTCGACAAAGACTGTCCGACTGCATGGCTCGAGATGAACGTCAACGACGCAGAGAAATACGGCGTCAAAGACGGCGAACCAGTCATCCTCTACTCCCGCCGTGGAGAAGTCGAAGTCTGTGCACGCGTTATGACCGACATTAAGGAAGGCGTCTTCTTCATGCCGTTCCACTTCGTCGAAGCACGTGCAAACTTAGTTACGAACACTGCATACGACCCGGTCTCCAAGACTCCGGAGTTCAAGGTCTGTGCTGTTAACATCAGAAAGAAGGAGGCCTAAAAATGTCAGCAAAAGGCGATATGTTCTACGCATGGACTACCGATGCGGGAATCAAAGGCGAATGCGGAGGAGCTGTAACCGCTATCCTCAAGAATCTGCTTGCATCCGGAACTGTTGACATGGTCTTAACCGTCAAGAAGGGTGTCGATGTATACGACCCGGTTCCGGCATTCATTACCGACCCAGCAGAACTTGACAAGTGTGCAGGTTCCCTCCACTGCGGTACTCTGCTTCTCCCGAAGCTCATCAAGAAGTACTTAAACGGTGCAAAGGACATGAAAGTCGCAGTTACCTGTAAGGGCTGTGATGCAAAAGCAATGTACGAGCTTGCAAAGCGTAACCAGATCAACATGGACAACGTTGTCATGATCGGTCTGAACTGCGGTGGATCCATCCCGCCGATGCAGGCACGCCGTATGATTGCAGAGAAGTACGGTGTCAACCCGGACTCCGTCTTCAAGGAAGAAATTGACAAGGGACAGTTCATCATCGAATACACCGACGAGAATGGTGCACACCAGTCCAAGGGTATCAAGATCGACGAGCTCGAGGAAGAAGGCCTCGGCCGCAGAAAGAACTGCCAGCGCTGTGAAACCAAGATCCCACGCCAGTGCGACCTCGCATGTGGTAACTGGGGTGTCTTCGGCGAGAAAGCAGGAAAGGCAACCTTTGTTGAAGTTTGCTCCGAGAAGGGTGCAGCTGTCTTTGACGCAGCAGTAAATGCAGGCGTTATCCAGACCGCAGCCCCAGAAGCAAAGGGTCTTGAGATCCGCGCAAAGATCGAAGCAACCATGGTCAAGATGGGTAAGAAAGGACAGGAAAAGCAGTTCGCTGAGCTCGGTGAGGGTCAGGAGAGACTCGAGAAGATCATGCGTGCAACCAGCAAGTGTATCAAGTGTTACTCTTGTATCGAAGCATGTCCGATCTGCTACTGTGTCGAGTGTTCTACCAAGAAGCCGCACCTCGTTCGCCCGGGAATCGTCCCGCCGGATTTCATGTTCCAGATGATCCGTTTCGCACACATCGCAGACTCTTGTGTCAACTGTGGTCAGTGTACCGAACTTTGTCCAATGGACATCCCGAACTCCCTCTTCATGCACGCCCAGCAGGTCGAGCTTGAAAAGATGTTCGGCCACAAGCCGGGATACGACATGGAGCTCCCAGTCCTCGCCTTCGCAGAAGAAGCAGACGAGCGCGCAAGACTCAATGCAACCGGCTCCGACATGATCTACGAGAACGTGTTCGGACAGGAAGAGTAAACGGGAATACCCGTTTCCCTTTTCTAATTTTTCGTTAAACCTCACCAGTCTGCCGTATTGATGACCGTAAGGTCTCGCCCGGCACTCTGTTTTTGTATCCGGTGTGTCTTTTTGTGTTACTTTTTACCGCTGCAGATTTTTGCATATGATATGTAGAATAAAAGCAGCTGCTGTTGGAAATGGTGGAAAAAAAGTTGTGTGTTTAGAATTTGCCGGAGCAGCCGCCGCCGGAACCGTCTCCTTTGCCGCAGCATCCGAACTCATTCTGTACGTCTTTGCCTAAGAGACCGACTGCATCAGCTCTGCATCTCTGACAGTGTCTCATCTGACGGACGTATGGTGCACAAAGTTCGTGCATCTTTGCTTTGTCTGCCGGAGTCGGCGGGACAATGTCTTTGAACTTGTACTGCGGAATAACCGGGATGATATTGTAGTTAAAGACACCGATTGCACCGACCTTCTTTGCAATCTCGGGGATGTGGTGGTCGTTGATTCCCGGGATGTAGACGGTGTTGATTTTGACCAGCATACCGCGCTTTACTGCTTCTTCAATACCCTTTAACTGCTGGGATAAAAGCAGTTCTGCTCCTTCTACGCCATGGTATTTTGTGCCTTCGTACTCGACGAATGTGTAAATCTTTGCGCCGATTTCCGGGTCGATGGCGTTTAAGGTGACGGTGATGTTTTTGACATTGTACTTTTCCAGCTCGTCAATCTTGTCCGGAAGGAGAAGACCGTTGGTACTGATACAGAGGATGGTGTCCGGGTACTTTTCGTGTACAAGGCGGAGTGTCTCAAACGTCTCATCGTTTGCAAGCGGGTCTCCCGGTCCTGCGATACCGACGACTTTGATGTGTTTCATCCGGTCGACGACTTCATCGATTCTTGAGAGTGCATCTCCCGGCTTGAGGATTTCACTGGCAACGCCTGGTCTTGACTCGTTGACACAGTCAAAATCGCGGACACAGTAGTTACACTGAATATTGCATTTCGGTGCGACTGCTACGTGGCAGCGGCCGAATTTGTGCCGTGCATCCTGGCTGTAACACGGATGCTCGTTAATGCGCCGAAGCGTATCCGGGTCATAGGGGAGGGATGAGGGATTCTGCTGTATTTTCTCGTCCATACTATTCCTATTTGGTTTACAGGTATTTAATTGGTGGTTTTGGGGATTCTCCATAACAAGATACTCTTTATACCTGCAGAAGAAATACTTACACATCAGGAGATACCAATATGGCGGGATTCTTCAGTAAAGGAGATAAACAGAATCAGTGGATAGCCAAAGCCGAGCAGGCATATGAGAAAGGCTTCTTTGAGGATGCCGCAGAGCTCTTTGCCAAAGCGGCAGATGCTGAACCGAATAATGCAAACCTCTGGATAAAGCTTGCTGCATCACAGAAATACACCGGAAAATATGATGCTGCAGCCCGCTCGTATACCCGTGCGGTCGAGGCAAACCCGGATGCAGGACAGGCATGGATTCAGCTTGCTCTGCTCTTAGGCGACAGCGGAAAGTGCGAGGAGGCATTATCTGCTCTCTCACATGTCTCTGTTCCGGAGAGTGAAATCTACCTTCGCGACAGAAAATGCGAGTGGCTCGAGCGGGTTGGAAAGTATGCAGAGGCCGCAGCTGTTGCCGCATCCCTGTGCTCTTCAGTTCCGACCAGTAAAGCATACCGTATCCGCTGTGCGGATTTACTGCTCCGTGCCGGAAAATACACCGAAGCACGGGAAATCTATGATGAACTCTCCCGTTCCTATGACGAAAACTCCGCAGAGTATGCGGCATCTGCCGCCCTGTGCTGTGAGATGGCCGGAGACGCGGCAGGGGCGCTGTTCCGCTATAAGAATGCAGGAGATGAGGATTTCCTTGCCTGGTATCGCCGTGCCCGTCTGGAAGAAGCCGCAGGCGAGTTCAAAGAAGCAGCAGCATCCTATGCAAAGGTTCAGCAGGGAATGGCCGCTGATGATATCTCGGTCTCCTTCCGCCGGGCTCTTGCTCTTTTCTTCTCCGGAAACGGAAAAGAAGCAGCAGCCCAGCTTGAAAAAATCATCTCCCGTCAGAACTCCTCTGCTGACCTCTGGTATCTCTTAGGAGCAGTCTCCTTTATGAACGGCTCGCTGAAGCGTGCGGTAGAAGCGTTCGATACGGTAATCCGCATCGGCTCTCCGGCTCCGTCTATCTGGTATATGAAAGGAGCGGCAGAGTTCCTTTCCGGAAAATACAAGGAAGCAGTCGAGAGCTTTGAAAAGACCTCTCGCATGACCGGCGGCAGTTCTGTGGTGAAGTCATCGATGTTCGATGAAGGAGACATTCTCTTCTCCACACCGGACAATGGTCCGGCAAAGGTCGAGTTCGGCACGGCAAACACCGGCCTTCTTTCCATGCAGGCAGTATCTCTTGCCGCTCTTGGACGCTATGCGGAGGCAGATAAAGCAGCCCGCGCTGTCTTGGATGCCGCACCGGACCGGTTTGATATGGAACTCGTTCGTCTGCGTGCTCTTTCCGGGCAGGGTAAGTACCGCCAGGCATCAGATGCGTTTGCCCGCGTGTCTGCAAAGATGCCGGAGGACTATTCCCTTCTCTTCGAGCATGCTGAACTGCTGATGCTTGCAGGAGAGTACCAGAAGGCAGCAGAGGTCTTCGAGCACCTGCTTTCCTTCTGCCCGGGAAACACGCTGGTTTATTCCCGCTTAGTGCAGGCGGCTGTTGCTGAAGGAAACTATCCGGAAGCAAAGCGTGCCGCTGACCTTCTGCTCACCGATGCGGCAGAAGATGTCTTCTCGCTCCTTGCCGCCGGCGATGCATCGTATGCTGCCGGAGCCTACGCAGATGCAGAAGGCTTCTATGCAAAGGCCGCTGAAATCCAGCCGGAAAACCCGGCAGCACTTGCAGGACTGGGAAGAGCCCGCGCTCTGCAGGGAAGTTTTGCAGAAGCAAAGTCCGCATTTGCCGCGGCAGCTGAGTATGCAGATGGTGCCTGCGGACTGCGTCTTCTGGAGGCAAAAGCGGCAGCAGATGCCGGTGATGCTGATGAGGCCGTCTCCATCTATATGGATGTTATCAGTAAGCATCCGGAAATCCGCGGAGTCTCGGGAGAGGTCGCCCGTCTTGCTTTCTCGCTTGGACGCTTTGCTGATGCCGCAGATGCTGTCTCGTATGCAGTATCGCAAAACGATGCCGGCTACGCTCTCCTGAAACTCGGCGGAGATGCCTGCATGAGCATCGACCGGATGGATGATGCGGTCGCTTACTACACGCAGGCGCTCGAACTCGAGCCGGACAGTATCGCAGCAGCCGCATCTCTTGCACATGCGGAAATCTCCTTAGGCGAGTATCAGAAAGCTCTGCAGAGCTTAAAGCGTGTCTGTGCGGCAGAAGCAAAACCGGCCGCATTCTTTGACAAAGCACTCTGTGAGATTAATCTTGGAAAGCTTGGCGATGCTGAAGAGAGCCTGCGGATTCTGCTCGACATCGACCCGGAGAATCAGGCAGCTCTCCTGCTCTTAGCGGATGTCTTTGAGCGCAAAGGCGAGTATGACAGCATGCTTGATGTCTACGGACGCTATCTTGAGCTCAACACCGAAAACATGGAGGTGTTCCGGAAAGCCTCTGCAGTCTACCGCATGAGAGGCGAGACCGAGGCGGCGTTAAACGGCTATGAGATGATTCTCGAAAGAAATCCGGATGACCGTATCACACTCCGCTTCAAAGCAGAAGCCCTCTTTGCCGCCGGTGAGTTTGCCGCATCCGCAGAGACCTGTGCGGCAGTTCTTGCATACGGCGAGGATGCAGGTCTTCGTCTGCTGTATGCAGAAGCACTTGCAAACGCCGGCGAGACGGAAGCGGCACAGGCAGAGTATGCGGCAATTCTCAAGAACGGCTCGGACAATGCCGGAGCGTTCTTAGACTATGCAGACCTGCTTTCCAGAAACGGAGACTATGCAAAAGCCGAGGCAGCCTATGCACGCATTATCTCCGCGTTCCCGAAGAACGAACAGGCATACCTCGAGCGTGCTGCAAACGCTGTAAAAATCGGAAACCCGCAGACAATTGCTTCCGCCCTCAAAGATGCCGCGGCCGTCAACCCGAAGAACCCGTACATCTTAGCCGGTGCCGCATATCTGTATGTCCTCTCCGGTCACCCGAACGAGGCGCTTTCCTTCTTCGAGAAAGCAGAAAGTGCCGGATGCCGGGACGCAGATCTGTACTGCTGCCGTGCCTTCATCTACCTCTCCCAGAGCCGGTTTGACATGGCAGAAAAAGCTGCATCCGAAGCATTACGCCGCCGTCCGGAGAACAGAACTGCTCTCCGCCTGAAGGCAAAAGCACTTGAAGGACTTGGAAACTTCGAAGAGGCTGTGTCGTATTACACCAGAATGCTTGAAGCCGAAGAGTTCGATGACGGAGAGGAGATTCCGCTTCCGGCAGCTCCGGAAAAGAAACCGGAGCCAAAGAAGACGTACAGTGAAGAATCGTATGGAGAACGCCGTGAGAAAAGCGGTTACCGGGATATGATTATCAACTAGATATGCAGATTCAGATTCTTTGTATCGGAAAAATCAAGGACTCATGGATAGCATCCGGCATCGCTGAGTTTGAAAAGCGTCTGCGGCCGTATGCGAAGATTTTCGTGACCGAGCTTGCGGAGGTCAGAATCCCGGATAATGCATCAGAGACCGAAGAGCGCCGCGTAAAAGAAAAGGAAGGAGAACTCCTTCTTTCCAATATTAAGAGCGGATTTGTGCCGGTCGCGTTAGACCCGCGAGCGACTCTTATTTCCAGTGAGGAGCTTGCAAAGTATGTCGGCGATGCAAAAATTGCCGGAAACAACATCTGCTTTATCATTGGTGGGCCGCTTGGATTGTCGCCGGAATTTCTCTCTGCAGTAGCGAAAAAGGTCTCCTTTTCGCGGATGACTTTCACGCATACCATGTGCCGTCTTATTCTCTTCGAGCAGATTTACCGCGCGTTTCGCATCATAAACGGTGAACCGTACCACAAATAATTCCGCTGGGATTTTTTTCCCCGCGGCTGTTTTTCATCAGGGATTAAAAATATAAACTATTTTGTCAAACCACTAATTATGAATCTGGTATACTCCGGTAAAACCAAAGATGTCTTCGCTTTAGAAGACGGTAACTATCTGTTAAAGTTCAAAGATGACTGTACCGGAGCAGACGGTGTATTCGATCCGGGAATGAATACTGTCGGTTTAACGATTGACGGAGCAGGCCGCGCAGGTCTTCGCCTGACCCAGTACTTCTTCGAGATCTTAAACGAGAAGGGAATCAAGACCCACTATGTCAGCGCAGACATCGAGAATGCCACCATGACCGTTAAGCCGGCAGTTATGTTCGGCAAAGGTCTTGAGGTCATCTGCCGCTTCCGTGCAGTCGGCAGTTTCTTCCGCCGCTACGGAGACTACTGCGAGGAAGGCATGCCGCTTCCGGCATTTGTCGAGACCACCTTCAAGGACGATGCAAGAGAAGACCCGCCGGTAACCAAAGATGCTTTAGTCGCTCTTGGCGTTATGTCCGAGGATGACTACGAGAACTTAAAGGCAGCAACCCAGGAAATTGCAACGGTCATCAAAGACGAGCTTGCAAAGAAGGGAATTGAACTCTACGATATCAAGTTCGAATTCGGAAAAGTCGGCGACGATGTCTACTTAATCGATGAGATCTCCGGCGGAAACATGCGTGCATTCAAGGACGGCAAACACATCATGCCGCTTGACTTATGCCGCATGGTCTTAGACGAGTAAATCTCTCAACAACTTTTTTTATTCATTCAGACAGTCAGTAATCCACTTCAGCACATTCGGATGCCGGAGAAGATTGCTGTGGTGTACGGGAAATTCTCTGACCTGCGGGTCTTCCAGGCAAAGGTCCCCTCCCATGAGCGCAGAGTCAGTCAGTACCTGTCCGTCGCCTTCTCTGGTTTCAATCATCTCCGGGTTCTTTCCGGATACAAAGAGGCGGATTGTCTCAAGGGTGGTTTTTCCGGTTCCGATGCCGAAGTAACAGTTCTGCATATCTTTGAGTTGTGCAAAGCCGCTTCGAACCTCGCGCTGGAATACTCTGGCCTCCACATAGGTTTCCGGAATCTTTGATGCGATGAGAATCTCCTGATCCACGCCGGACAGTGCGTGTCCATCCATCTCCAGCGGGTGTGCGGCAAGCAGTCGTTTTGTCGGCATCAGCTCGGCGAGACTCGGGAAACCTGCGAGCATCTCGCGGGTGATGCCCACAGTCTCGATTACCATGTTTGGAATCTCGCGCAGGTTTCCGGTCAGATAAATCCGGAGAATCTCATGGGACCCTTCAAACGGCACGCCAAGCATCACGACTTTATTCAGTCTCCGGGTTCCGCAGCGGGAAACATAGGCTGATGTTACCAGCCCCCCCATACTGTGGCAGACGATATTGACCGATTCCGCCCCGTCTGCTATGATGCGTTCTATCTGTTCGTGGAGCTCGGCGGCTGCTTTTCTGCATGACTTGCGGAAGTCATAGGAGAAAAAGTACACCGGTGTGTCCGGAAACATGGAACAGAGCCATTCGATTAAGAGAATATCCTGTTTCAGCACGCCGTACTCACGCTGAATCGGCTTTTTTGTCTGCAGGTCGATTCCGTTATTTTTGACCGCTAAATCCGAGGAGATATCCAGGCGTTCGGAGTCGGTCAGAACCGCGGCAGGGGAGAACCAGATTTTTTTCCCGTCTTCGGGGGTGTAGAGCTGACTTCCCATAATTCCCGGGATATACAGTATCGGCGTGCCGCGTGACATGAAAAATAGATTTACTCTGTTTGGATAAAAGACTTCCCGAACAGGCAGTTATCCTTTCGTAATCAGATTTACATCAACTTCCGCCCGCACAATCTCCGGCAGTGTTCCGAAACGCCCGATCCAGTCCCCGCTTACGGCATAGATTCCGCAAAGTGCCGACACTTCCGGCACGGTGTCTTCGAAGTTTTCCGGGGTGATTCTGTTGCAGAGTGATGTTGCCCAGGCATCGGCATGTGAGGGATTCTCAGAGAAGCAGACAACCGCATCCGCAGTCCCGAACGAGACCGACGGGCCGACGGTAGCAGACGAGGTACATACCGAAAAGATATCGTCCTTCGGCGGGATAATGAAGGCATACTTGCCCGAGCTTTCGGCGTTTCCGGCAAAGATACCGACCCGCACATTTCGCTCGGAGATAAGTACAATATCTCCGCCGTTGTCGATTAACCCGAACTTTGCACCTGCCGCTTTCATGGATTCAACTCCTGCCCAGGCAACAGAGGCTGCGACTGCAGCCATCGGCCCCACTCCTGCTGCAGCGCCTGCTTCTGCCATTCGCTGTACAATCAGCGGAGCATCATCAGGGACTGCGACCGGGTCATAGGTCATCTGGAAAAACGGGTCTTTTCTGATATACTCTTCCAGGTCACTTCTGGCGGCAAGTATACCGATTTTTGCCGCTTCGATGTCCTCTTTTGAATCTGCTAAAATAGTGGTGATGGTTTCGCGAAACGCGAAATGTTCGCGAATCATCACTTCAGAATGCTTAATGCACGCTGCGGGCAGAACTCTGCACAGCGTCCGCAAAGCACACAGCGTTCCGGCTCAACACAGAGCTTCCACTCTTCATCCAGAGAGAAGACCTTCTTCTGGCAGATGCTGACACACAGACCGCAGTCAACACACTCGGTGACGTTGTGGGATACCGCGTTTTTCTGCACACGGATGGAGATTCCCGGTTTGGAGAGTGCAGCGATGAAGCGCTCGGCTTCTTCGTCTGCAACACTGATAAGTGTCCATCCCTCGTCTCCGTCGATTACGGCACGCTCGATGTTTGCGGCGATTCCTGTCTCCAGGATTGCCTGTGCAATGCTTGGTTCCTGAACGCCTAAGCGGTCAAACTCAACCTTCAGTTTCATGTTCAGCCCCTCCTTCCGACAAGATCGCCTAAATCATAGGAGTTTAAGAGACCAAGCACGCGGCGGTTCTTGTCTACGACAACAAGAGAGCCGATGTTGTGTTTCTGCAGGGCGCGGGCGGCAAAGTCTACCGGGGAATCCGGGCTGATGGTGATGACGTTCTTCGTCATAATCTCGGCAACGGATAAGTCCTGCTCGTCATTGGCGAATGCCTTTGAGACATCGTAGGTCGTAACAATTCCGATAACTCTGTTCTCGGAGTCAATTACCGGCAGGTGGTTGGTCTCTCCGACTAAGAGTCTCTTTGCTGCTTCCTTAACGCTTTCCTGCCCGGTGATGGTGACAAACTTCGTCTCCATCAGTTCGGAAACGTAGACGGTGTTTCCTTTCTCTGCCATCGGACGGTTGCGCTTTACTGCATTAATCGGGCGGGTGGCAAGAGCCATCGTAAACGTACCGTTCTCGATTCTCTTTCCAAGTTCTGCAGCAACTTCGCGTGCCTTCTTGAAACTGGAAATCGGGGAGGTTCTGACCTCTTCTCCGTTGATTTCAACAGATCCGCTCTTCAGTTCCGCATAGGTTACTTCGCGGATGGTTGGTCTGTCGCGGGACGGGGTTCCGTAGTCTACGATGCTTGTTACCAGATCCTCATCGCGGACTGCAGTCTGCTTTACGATATCTTCGTTTAAGAGCGGGATTGGGATGCCGATACCCACATACATCGTGACACCGTATCCGGTCATCGTTGCGGCACGGATGAAGTCAGTGGACATCTCCTTCATGTTACCGGTGGTCATCAGTGTGCCGAATCCTGCACCTGGCGAGTGCTGGGTTCCTTCGCCGATGACAATTCCGTTTGCTCCGCCGATAAAAATCGGAGTTCCGGAACCGATTACAGAGTAGCTTGGATCGTTCGGGAGCGGAGATAAACATCCTGCTCCGGAGTAGGTGATGTTTCTGTGTCCGGGGAGGAGATAGCCCATATAGGTTTTAATCGGGCGGTTCCCCATATTGATTGCAGCGTTGTAACTCTGGTAGGAGTTTCTCGGGTTTACCATGATTGCCTGGTTGAGCTCATCTAAGGTAAACTCGTTGGTGATAGATTTTCTCGGATAGCAGTCCGTTCCTTTTGCACGTGCTTCGAGTTCGACGGATTTTCCGC
The DNA here is from genome assembly GCA_017555685.1 of Methanocorpusculum sp. GTDB lineage: Archaea > Halobacteriota > Methanomicrobia > Methanomicrobiales > Methanocorpusculaceae > Methanocorpusculum. The sequence continues at coordinate 10,579 of JAFZFW010000081.1, read as the reverse complement.
TGATGAAGTCTTCGATAACATGTGCTCCTCCGTAGTCGGAGTGAAGGGTTTCTGATTCCTGGGTTGCTCCAAGGTAACAGTCAACCGCGGCAACACCGGCGTGAGCTTCAACACCGTTTAAGAACATCTTCTCCATACGGATCGGCAGTTCCGGATGTCCGAAGTTGAAGAATGCTCCAGAAGAACACATGGCGCCGAAAGTACCCGTTGTGACAACGTCTACTTCCTTCAAAGCGCCGGCAGTGCCGAGTTCTTCGACAATGTCCGGCATTTCTTCAGCCGTTGCCACACGAACACTTCCATCACGAATACGTTCATTAATTTCGTCGATGGATTTGTACATAATATTAGTATTCTTTCTTTTCATTCTATATAAATTGGCTTGTTCTCATTCACTGGTACGGAAAACCTTTATTCTCTAATGGACAACAGGTAAGAATCTGTATGTCAACCTATACCGTAAATGATGTATCATATGCCGTATCCCTCTGCGGTTTGTCCGCTGCAGAAGCGGATGAGCTGCTTCTGCAGTTAAATACGATAGGTGATTCTGTCTCTCTGGATGTGTTCACCCGGTATGCGGAGTTTATGGTTTCCGCCCGCGGGGATGCATATGTTCCAAAGATTGATTCCTGTGAGATTCCGGCAGGAAAACTCTGGTATATCGAGCCGTTCTGCGGAAGTACCACATATGTTATCGATACCGCAGAACGACTGATTGTGGTTGATTCCGGGTTCCCGTGCTATGCAGAAGACCTGCTTCGCACACTTCGCTCGCTTTTCCCGGATTATGACGAGCGGAAGAAGGACCTGATTTTAACCCACATGGATATGGATCATGCAGGGCTTCTTTCCGGTTTTGAGAATATCTGGATGAGTAAGACATCCTATGATGATTTCCTCGGCCGTGCTGCAGGACGTCCGAATCTTCGCGAGCGGAACCCGGTTCGAACGCCGGTGTACCGTATCAGCAGTCTGCTTTGCCGCGACATCTCAATAGATACCAGTACGATGCGGGCATTGAATACCTTTGAGCCGGAGACAGACAAGCCGCTTTCGTATATCGGTACCCTGAATATCGACCCGCTGTCTTTTGAAGTCTATGAGACCTCCGGCGGACATGTGGAAGGATCGATTATTCTCTATGAGCGGGAGAACCGGCTGGTCTTTACCGGTGATACTCTGGTAAATCCGGCAGACATGTTTGAGAGCCAGAAGCAGTTTATCGAGATGGGAACACAGATGCTCGGCACGATGAACGCGGACTCTGCAAAGGCAAAGGCGGAGCGTGCGGAGATGTTCGCCCGTCTGGATGCCGGAGACTGGATTCTGTGTCCCGGGCACGGATTTCCCATGCGGTATCGGGTATAAGTCCCGCATAGTACCCCCTCTCTTTTTTCCTGTTCTCTCGGGAATATTAATCATCTTTCCAAACCCATATACCTGTATGGCATTAATTACTCCAGAGCTCAAAGAGCAGATGGCACAGGTTGGCGTTCTGCACTTAGCAACCGCATCCAAGGCAGGCGTTCCGAATGTCGCACCGATGGGTGCAATCTTAGTTGAAGAGGACACGATTTTTATCGCAAACAACTTCATGAACAAGACGATTGCAAATATCCTGGAAAACCCGCAGGTCTCTGTCCTTGTCTGGAGCCGCGACATTGGAAACTGTTTCCAGCTTAAGGGAACTGCAGAAATCATGAAGGATACTGCAGAGCACCAGAAGATGCGCGACATGCTTGAGGCAAAGAAGCCCGGAGCATACCCGTGCAAAGACCTTGTTGTCATCTCTGTTAAGGAAATCTTTACCTGCATGCCGGGCGCAAACGCCGGTGCAAAGATTGCATAAATCCCCAAACAGGGTTTTCTCTTTTTTTTTTGAAACGTTCGTATCGGGTGAACAGCAGGTTTTGCCCCGGTTTAAGTGTCACATAAACCTCGCCTTTTTAATATCAAAACTCCTAATTAATGTATATACATGGCTGCAAAGAAAAGTAAGAAAAGCAGCGAGCCGGAAGAGGCTCCAAAGCTCTTCTATATATTCTACAACCAGGAGCGCTGGGAAAACTGGCTTCGGACCTTAAAGGAGGCCGACTGGGAAGGAGATATGGATTCTGACGAGATGCCGGCAGGATTCAGAATCTTAGACGGCTTATCTGATGATATTACGCTCGGGGTCATCAAGATTATCCGTCTGTTCCAGAACGAGCGTTTCACTGTCGAAGAGGCGCGCACGAAGATTGCCGAGGTCGAGGCAATCGTTATGGGAGAGGTCGCAGATGAGGAGGTCAGCGAGATTATTGCATCGATGCAGATTTCCATGATGGTCTTATTCACTGCCGCCCAGAAGTATCTCGAGGCAGATTATCCGGAGGCAACCGAGGTGAAGAACCTGGTCAAAGACGGCAGAAAGGTTGTCGATGATGATCCGGAGAAGGCATTAGAGTTTGCATCTTCGATTGGTTCTGCAGTTATCAACGGTGCATCCTGCTGCGGTAAATATGTGAAGGATACTGATGATCCAACGCTCTTTGATGAGTGGCTCGTGGAAGTCGAGCGTATTGCTGATGCCATGAAGTCCTTAAAGGACTTTGATGAGGTCGGCGGAGAAGCAGCTTGATTGCAGGACGTGCCCGGTTCCGCTACATAAAAAAACTCCAGCGTGCGGCAGGCTACCGTCTTCCTGATGCGGCGTTCCATCCGGCTAATCTTGAAGCAATCGCCGGTTCGATGAATATCGACGGGCTTGACCCGGGAACGCGTGATCAGGTGATGCGGTTCTTCAAGGACTTTCTGGACTGTAAGTGCCGTGATTCTCCTTTGTGTGGTTGTCCGGAGCGGAAGTTTGTCGTGTGTATCCTGGAACTCAGAGAGCTTGGGTTAAACCATAAGGAGATTTCCCGCCATCTGATTGATGAGTACGGAATCGAGCTCTTCCCGGCGGATATTTTGAGTTTCCTTGAGGACTCGGTGCACCTCTTAGAAGCTGTCCGAAGCGTTGCGGATTTAGCTGGCGAAGAGGAGCTGGTGAAGAAGACTGATAAGCATATTCGGGAAATCTCCCGATGACTTTTTTCCCCTGTCTATAAAAGGCTATATTCACAGACAGCCAATATAGAACAGACTATCCATGCCGATATCACGAATCTATAATACAGCCTCTGCTGCCAGAAGAAAACAGGCTCTCTCCTACAGCAAAGGCGAATCTCACAGTGGTCCGGTATTTACTTACGGCAAATTCAACTTTGACTACTCCATCAACTTCCAGGGGTTAAAACTTGGATTCAACGATAAAAACGGCATGTATCACTACAAACGTGATATCATCGGATGGAAGCATGAAGCCCATGTTGCATCCCAGAACGGAATCTTCTATCTGCAGCCGATTGAACCCTTAAACCTCCCGGACAACGTAACCGACTTCATCGAAATCAAATTCAAGGAAATAACCCTCGAGCCGAAAAGCACCACCGTGGTTTTCCTTACTATACCAATAGAAATCGGCGTATTCCTGGAAGCAAAAACCGGTGAGAGAACACTGCTTGACATTGTCACCTTCTGCCATCCGAAATTCTCTCTCTACGGGTCGGCATCGCGCGGAGTAATCACCCGCTACTATGAAAGCCAGGTGTATGCTCTGCCGCCGACGGTGAGAAACTATCAGGAAGGACTGCTCCGGCTGGAAATCGAAAACGATACAGAAGAATGGGCAACCGTCGGACGGGTTGTTCTCTATCAGAAAGGATTAAACCTCTATTACGACGAATCTGCTGTCTCCGCCTGCGCAAAAATGGTTATCAGAACCCATGATGTTGCAGATGTATATGGAATAGACCAGCCAATCAGAGAAGATATGATTCAGTGCCTGCAGATATTCGAATCCCGGCGGACGACGCCATTCTGCAACATCGAAGGCGCACTGCTTGATTCAACCTTTACTATGGACATGGGGATGAGATAAATGGCAGAAATTGATATCTCCTCTATCCTGGACTCACTGATTTACGGTCAGCTTACTGTCGGAAACGTTGTCGTCTTTTTCCTGCTCCTGGTCGCGACCTTCGTTATCGCCCGCATCATCTCCGGCATCTTTCGCCGGACTCTTGCCGGAAAGACCGAAGCAAAAACCATTGACCTGACTGTTAAAAGTGTTCGTACCGTCATCTATGTAATCGGTGTCGTCGTTGCCTGCAGCTAGTTAAAGATTGACCTCTCTGGTCTCTTAGTTGCCGGAGGAGTGGTTGGTGTGGCTGCCGGTTTTGCCAGCCAGAACACCTTATCCAACCTTGTCGCCGGCATTCTTTTGATGTTCGAGCGCCCGGTAAGCGTCGGTGACAGCATCATCGTAAACGATACCGAAGGATATGTAGAGTCTATTGGTCTTCTCTCCACCCGGGTTAGAACCTACAGCGGACTGTATGTGAGAATCCCGAATGACACCATCTTCACCTCGGAGATTACCAACCTTGTCTCCAATGTTGCACGGCGCTTTGATTTCATCATCAGCCTCAAATACACCGAAGATGCCAAGAAAGCCATGAATATTGCAAAACAGGTAATCGAAGACCACCCGTATGCACTCAAACACCCGGAGCCGTTCCTCTATGTCGATGATATCGGAAACCACGGCATTGAACTGAAAATCAGAATCTGGTCTCCATCCGGATTCTGGTGGGATGCAAGAACCGAACTGCTCTGGATGATTTTCAAGGCACTGCGTCAGGAGAATATCTCCGTATCCTATGAACAGCTTACGGTATGGTTTGGAAAAGAGGATGCGGCAAAACTGCAGAACAGCTTAGAGTCCGGAGAAAACATGACCGTATCTCAGATTCTGGGAAAAAGCGAAAACTCCCCGGAGAATGCAAACAGAGGTAGAGTATAATGGAACAGTTATTCAACGCACTGAAAGCGGAAATCCTTGACGAACGCCACGCAGCCGTTGCAGAGATGGCTTCCCTCGCCCGTGAGAATCCGGCTGTCACACAGCAGATTATCACGGCTCTTCGTGAATCGGATATGAGCGGACGCTGGTATCTGGGTCGCGCCCTCCTCAAAACAGGACCGGCAGTTATTCCGATTCTTATCAGCGAAGCAGAGAAGGAAACAGACTCTGCGGTTCTCAAATATTACGGGGCAGTTCTGGCATCCTTTGGAAAAGCATCAGTCACACCGCTTCTCTCCCTCTTCTCTTCAGAAAATGCCGCAGCCCGTGGAATGGCAGGCGCTGCGCTTGAAAAGATTGGAGAGCCTGCACTTGATTCTCTGCTGGAAGCAGCAAAGTCCGAGAACCAGACCGTCAAAATCTGCGCCGGCATTGTGCTGATGAAACTTGGAGTATACAACTACTAATGGCAGAACTTGCAACCTCCCCCCGGTACCGTGCGTATCTTGACTCCTTAACAGCGGAGCTTGACCGCATCATGCAGATTGCGCAGAAAGCCAAAGCCAAAGGCTTTGACCCGCGCTCGGAGGTTGAGGTGCCGATTGCCTCGGATTTGGCAGGCCGTGTGGAAGCACTCTTAGGCTACAAAGGAGTCGCGGCAGAAATCCGCCGCCTTGAAGAAGAGATGTCCCGTGAGCTTGCATCGCTGAAAATCTGCGATGCCTTTGTTGCCGGAAAGTTTGGCGAGACCAAACGCGAGGACATCGTCGACCACGCAATCCGTACATCGATGGCCATCTTAACCGAGGGTGTGGTCGCAGCGCCGACCGAAGGTGTGGGTCAGATCAGCATCCGCAAAAATGACGACGGGTCAGACTATCTCTCCATCGCCTACGCAGGCCCGATTCGTTCTGCGGGAGGTACCGCACAGGCGCTGTCGGTTTTAGTCGGAGACTACATCCGCCGTCTTTTAAAGATGGAGCGCTACAAACCCCGCCAGGAGGAGATCGAGCGCTACGTTGAGGAGATTAAGCAGTACAACAACATCCAGAGTATGCAGTATCTCCCAAAGGATGACGATATCCGTATGATTATCAAAAACTGTCCGGTCTGCATCGACGGCGAGCCGACCGAACAGGAAGAAGTATCCGGATACCGTAACCTTGAACGTGTCGAAACGAACACTGTCCGCGGCGGTATGTGTCTGGTCGTAGCAGAAGGTATCGGTCTTAAGGCACCGAAGATTCAGAAAAATGTCGCCAAGATGGAGCTTGACGGCTGGGAGTGGCTCGAAGACTTAATCAACGGTGCAGCCCCTGCAACCCCTGCCCCGGAGGAGGAAGAGGAAGAGCCGGGCATTCATCCGAAGGATAAGTACATGCGTGATATGCTCGCCGGAAGACCTGCCTTCTCGTATCCGATGCGAAAGGGGGGATTCCGCCTGCGGATGGGACGCGGCAGAAACACCGGGTTTGCGACCTGCGGATTCAATCCGGCAACCCTGCACATCTTAGGCGACTATCTGGCAGTCGGCACGCAGATGAAGGTCGAGCGTCCGGGAAAGGCCTGCGGTGTTGTTCCGGTCACTACAATTGAAGGGCCGACAGTTCGTCTGACCTCCGGAGAAATTCGCCGCGTTGATGACATGAAGGAAGCCAAATCGCTCCTTGCCGCCGATGCAGTGGAGTACATCCTCGACATCGGCGAGATTTTAATCTCATTCGGCGAGTTCCTCGAAAACAACCATGTCTTAGCGCCTCCTTCCTACTGCGAGGAATGGTGGATTCAGGAAGGCGGCCCGCGTCATCCGGAAAACGAGACCGAAGCGCTCCGCTTCGTTGCCGAAGGGGCATACCTGCACCCGGACTACACCTGGTACTGGGATGACTGCACGGAAACCCAGCTCCTGACGCTTGCGCAGGCGGTTGAGCAGACCGGACGCTTTGAAGGAGGCATCTTATACATCCCGGCAGACCCGGAGGCAAAAGCCGTCCTCGAAGAGCTGCTTGTCCCCCACACTGTCGAAAACGGCGAGTATGTTATCCGCATCCCGCTTGCATTAATCGCCGGTCTCGGCCTTTCCGCAGAACTCAAACGCCTCCCGACCTGGGAGAACCGGCCTGAGTTCACCAACGGTCTGGTGATGGCATCACACCTCTCCGGCATTAAAATGCGCAGTAAAGCAGGCACCCGTGTCGGCGGCCGTATGGGACGTCCGGGCAAGTCTGCTCCGCGTAAGATGAAGCCGCCGGTTCACGTTCTCTTCCCGGTTGGTAAAAACGGCGGCATGCAGCGCTCAATCGGCGCTGCCGCCAAAGCCTGTACCGGTGATGAGACATCGCTTTTCGGCGGCGGTCCTGCCGCAAAACAGGTCGAAGGACTGATTCAGGTCGAGACCGGTGAGCGGAAGTGTCCGCAGTGCGGCAAAGTCACGTTCAAGAGTAAATGCCCGGACTGCGGAATGCACACCGAAGCAGTCTACCGCTGTCCGCACTGCGGAAAGATCGGCGAACCGGGAATGGAGAGCTGCCCGGTCTGTAATGCAGGTCTTGTCTGCTCGAAGGAGAGTATCTTCTCCATGAAAGCGGAGTATGAGGCGGCAGTTGCCAAAGTCGGCATCGAGTATGCCCGTGATATTCCGGCGGTAAAAGGAGTCCAGGGATTAATCTCCAAAGAACGCGTGGTCGAACCGCTGGAGAAGGGAATCCTGCGGGCAAAGCACGACGTCTACGTCTTCCGTGACGGAACAATCCGCTATGATATGATCGATTTACCGCTGACGCACTTCAAGCCGAAGGAGATTGCAGTCTCGGTTGAAAAGCTCCGGTCAATCGGCTACACCAAAGACACGTATGGAAACGAGCTGACCGAATCCGGGCAGGTCGTCGAACTGCTCCCGCAGGATATCTTAGTCTCAGAGGATTGCGGAGAGTATCTGGTGCGTGTTTCCAAATACATTGATGAACTTCTGGTCTGTCTCTATGACTTAGAGCCGTTCTATAATGCGGAAAAGCCCGAAGACCTGGTAGGCCAGCTCATTATGGGTCTTGCCCCGCACACCTCCGCAGGTGTTCTTGCCCGGCTTGTCGGCTTTACGAAGGCAAAAGCCGGCTATGCACATCCGTACTATCATGCGGCAAAACGCAGAAACTGTGATGGTGATGAGGACTGTGTCATGCTGATGATGGACGGCCTCGTAAACTTCTCGCGTTCCTTCCTCCCGAGTACCCGCGGAGGAACAATGGATGCTCCGCTTGTTCTGACCACCACGCTCAACCCGAAGGAGGTCGACAAGGAAACACTCAACGTGGATGTTATGCCGCGTTATCCGCTCGAGGTCTATGAGGGATGTCTTACCTACACCGCGCCGAAGAATCTGACAAAGTACGTCGATTATGTCGAAGCACGTGTCGGAACCGAGGGACAGTTTGAGGGATTCCTGTTCACACATGACACTGATGACATCTCCGACGGTCCGCTTGATACGATGTACACGAACCCGATGTTCAAGGGAACCGGCGAGAAGATTATGGCAGAGCTTGCCTTGGCGGACAAGATTCGTGCGGTTGACACCGACGACCTGGCAGAACGTATCTTAAACAGTCACTTAATGCCGGATATGATTGGAAACCTGCGGTCGTTTTCCAAGCAGTCCTTCCGGTGTCCGAAGTGCAAGACAAGCCATCGGAGAATGACGCTTTCGGGCAAGTGTCCGAAGTGCGGCGGTCCGCTGAAGGCAACAATGCACAAAGGAAATGTCACCAAGTACCTGGATATCGCAAAATACATGGCGGAAAACTACTCGCTTTCTGACTACACAAAACAGAGAATCCAGGTGGTGGAGATGAATATTTTATCAACCTTTGGTGAAGAAGAAAAGGTCCAGATGGATTTATCGGACTTCTTCTAAAGATTTTTTCGCTTGTTTTCCTCTATAACTTACGAGAAATCCATCAGAGGGACAAGTTCTGCAGCACCGGGTACTGCTTTTGTGAACTCCTCTGCGTCTCTAAACGGCATCTTTGACAGGAGCTTTGGCGCACTCTTTGCGGAAACGCCCGGAAGCCACTTCAGCGCGGCAGGTGCTAAGTGATTGATTGGAATCGGGTACGGAAGCGCGGTAAGCGAGCGGGCTCCGTATGAGACTGCTGTTGCGGAAAGCACTGTGCCTGCTGCAAGCTTTTGCGGAATACCGATTAAGACCGGATATGTTCCCATCTGACGTCCGAAGGAGACCGGGCCTGATACCTCGATTAATACATCAGTAAAGACCGTGCCGACCGGAAACACCCGCTCCAGCATCGGGACGTCAAAGTTTGCCCGCACATCCTCTTTGAACGCATGGAACTGCTTGTCGAATTTGCCAAGCGTATTGTCCTCATATGCCCGTGTTCCTTCAAACGGCATCAGCTGACGGATGTTGACCCTGCGGACAAGAAGTCCTGCATCGAAAATCCGCTGCAGGAAGGCACGGTTTTCGGCAAAGGTCTGCTCTGTTTCCCCGGCAAGTCCGGAGATGAAGTTTAAGCCCGGCAGAAGCTCCGGAATCCCGTTTCTGCGCACGCCGCCTACTTCGTTTACAATCTCTACGGCACGGAAAATCATCTCCGGCGTTCCTTTCAGATTGTTTGCTGCAATCACTGCCGGGTCTGCGGACTCAATGCCGAATGCCGCGATATCTCCGGCTGTGTGTCCTGCCACAATTTCTGCCAGCGCATCGCGGGCGGCATCCTCGTGGCGGGCAATTGTTCCCGGATTGACGTTGTCGATATGCAGCGTCTTCAGCTCCGGTGCGGCATCACGGATTCCGGAAAAGAGCGTTTTGAGTTTATCTGCATCCGGCTTCGGGAACTCTCCGCCGGAAACACCGTATGCAAGAAGATCCGGCTGTCTTCCTAACCGGAAATGCCGTGCTCCAGCGGCATAGAGTGCAGCAGTCTCTGCAAAGATTCCTGCGGCATCGCGCTGTCTGGGCATTCCGTAGAATGGCTCGGTACAGAACGAACATCCGCCGGTAACACAGCGGGAACATCCGCGGGCGGTTTCGAGCTCGAGCATCACAAACGGATACATCGGATGCTGGCGGATGATATCCGCACCTGCCGCAGACCAGCGGTCGAAGTCTGCATAGTTCAGTGCACCTTCCGGCTCTCCGCCGGACAGATATGAATCAAGTGCTGCCGCCGGATCGCCGGAAAGCATCCCGGTCCAGCCGGATACTGCCTGCTTCTTTGCGACCGCTCCACCTTCCGGCGAGTAGCCGAAGGCAATCGGTCCTCCAAGGAAAGATACCGTCTTCTTCGAAAAGGTAAATCCGAGCTGCTGCAGCTCCAGAAGCGTTGCTGGCGTTCCTGCCAGATACTTTCCCGGAACGGTGACCCCGGCAATCATAACAACCAGCTTTGCGTCTCGGAGTGCGGCAGTCCGCATCGGGTCCTTGCGCAGCTGGTCGATGGTGATGTACTCCGGAGACAAGCCGTGTTCTTTTAACACTCCGGCAACCGTTCTGATGTACGGGGAAATATAGGGCGGAACACCTAAACAGGCTGGCTCATCCACATACCCGTCGATGATGACTGTCTCAGATGTCATGACCAATGAGGTGTAAGAGTTTTCTTGCAATCATCAGCTTCCCGTGTTTTATTGGGTCAACCGAGGTATCGTCCAGATCAAATCCGATAAGAGAAACAG
>JAFZFW010000080.1 GCA_017555685.1 Methanocorpusculum sp. | reverse complement strand
TTGTTTGATATTTCCCAGAGATACCCGCCGCTTGCAAATATGCTGTCTTTGACGATGCCGTACTCCCGCTGGGAAGAGCTTTCCTGCGATCTCGAAAAGAGCTGCCTGACCAGCCACTCCTGGAAAGCGATTGAAAAACGCTTGTAACAGTATATTGTCCCTGCCGCACGCATGCGGAAAGCAGTCCGAGTATCCATATTGGACAAATATATGATGAGGGTTAACACCTCATCTCTGTATTTTACCGTGTTTTGAAAAAAAGAGGGTTAGGATACCCGGCCGATTTTATTGATTCTGCTTAAATCATACTCTGCCGGAATCTCACCAAGCTCCCATCCGCTCTTGGTTGATTCCAGATAGAAGTATTTCTTGCCGCCATATTTGGCATAGGATCCATACGCATCCTCACGTTCTGCCTCAACACCGACTGCGGCATGATCCGGGAACTCCATTATCACTACTTCGCACCCAAGCTCGCGAAGAATTGCTGCCATCAGAATGGATTTATCCTCACAGTCCCCACCGTTGTCAACTAAGGTCTCAATCGGGTATCTGACATACTCAAGTTCTCCTGTGGATTCCTTATCCGTAACATAGGGGAAATCCTGCACAAAGGATGCCGCAAGCATCATGATTTCATAGTTGGTGAAATCAAGAGATTCACCCTGCTGTTTGATTCCGGCAGCAATCTCTTTTACAACCTTCCGGTTATAGGAATCCGTTGCATACTTTACCAGATTCAGATTCGAGTGACCAAGACCCTGATAGTATGCATACTTCTCCTTGGACAGGGAAAGCTGTGTTGAGAACGTGTAACCGTTATATGACCATTCATAGACCCGCTCGAATGTTTCTTCAGTGTCAGAGACCAGCGGGGGCGCTGCCTTTTCCAAGGTTACATAGAGCGAGGAGTGCTCACCGGGCATGAGGGTTACCAACTCAGTCCAGGTAACATATCCATCCTTTCCAACATAGATGTTTGTCGGTGTCTCCGGAATAATCTCAAAACTCAGCGGCGCTTCACCAACATACGTATCACCAACATAGATAGAAGCGCCTGCCGGCGTTGCAGTCAGAGAAATCGTGGCATTTTCTACCGGAATCAGTGACGGGACAAAGACCACTGCCAGCGCTGCTGCCGTAATACAGACAAGAACGAGAACAACAGCAAGTACAATTCCGCGTTTTGAACGTTTCTTCTCCGCCTTCTCCTCTGCCGGAGAGTCAGGAAGCGGGGACAGACAACGCTTTCCGCAGTTTGGACAGTAGATGTCTTCTTCAGTTATTTCGTATCCGCAAAATCTGCAATACATTGTATAGTAATTAGATTGTCGCTAAACACTATATGCTTATCTGACAGTTTGATAATATTTCAGATGCAACATCATTCTATGACAAAACGCGGACTTCTGCTCATCGGGCACGGCAGCAGAACCGGGGACAGTGCAGCAGTTCTGCGGAAAACTGCAGCTCTTATGATGGAGAAAACCAACTGCCGGATTTTCCCTGCATTCCTTGAGTTTGATTTGCCGTCGGTTACCGATGCAATAAATGCCGTGAAACGAACAGATGTGGAAGAAGTGGTAGCTGTCCCCATGCTTCTTGCCCGTGGAACACACACGGAAAAAACCATCCCTGAACTGCTTGGGATGGCGCCCGGAAAAAAGGAAGGGGAGCTCCTGTTCGATGACGGCAGGATTGTGCAGATACGCTGTGCAGACCCGATTGGTGCAGATACAGTACTGGCAGATATCCTGCTCAGCAGAGCAGAGGCAGTTACGTTCCGTTCATAAACTTCCGGTATACGATTATCATCACCAGTGCTGATACAGCAAAGGATACGAGAGATATTGTCCAGAAGGACACCGGGTTTTCGGAAAACGGGACAATGACATTCATACCAAAGAATCCGGCAATCATCATGGGAACGGTCAGAAGAACTGTTGCAAAGGTGAAGATTTTCATAATCCCGTTTACATTGTTGCTGATAATTGAGGCAAATGTCCCCATCGTTGAAGAGATGGTTGCAGCATAGTTCTGTGCCATCTCAAATGCCTGCCGGTTTTCCAGAATCGTATCATCCAACAGGTCTTTGTCTGCATCGCTGATGATGTCAGAGGCTGCAGAAATCCGGTTGAGTTTTTCCAGGACACCGGTATTTCCTTTCAGCGAGTTGTTGATGTAGACAAGAGACTTGGAGAGATTGAGCATCTGAAAGAGTTCTTCATTTCTGGTTGCCCGTTTCAGGTGTTTTTCGATTTCCAGTGTACGCTTGTCAATCAGCCGCAGGTTCTGAACAAAAAGTCCGGCATTTGCATAGAGGAACTGCAACAGAAAACGATACTGTTTTGCCGGAGTGAAGTTCCTGATTTTTCCGGATGCAAACTTGTCAAGGATGAGGTTTCTGCGAAGAGAGATAGTAACAATATAGTCGTTGCGGATGACAAATCCAACCGGGATGGTCTGATAGGAGGTGATGTCTTCCTCATTTTTATTGTATGGTGTATCAATCAGAACCATCGTGTACTGTTCTTCATGTTCGATACGCGGAAGCTCTTCTTCATCAAGGAGGATGTTCAAATCTGCCGGGTCGAGAGCGAGTTCGCTGCTTACACGGACAATCTCTGCATCAGTCGGTGTTATCAGACGTATCCAGCAACCGGGAGTGATGATTTCCTGCTGCTGCAGCGCGCCGGCGTCTACGGAAAAGATTTCCAGCATACGGTATTTTTAGCGTGATACAATGATATAGGACGGCTTTGCGGCAAGCCGTCAATGATATAAAAAAATAACAGCAGATGAGCAGGAGTGCTTACATCTGCACAAACTCTTCTTCCGGTTCGGTCTCGCCGAAACGGTTAATCTCTCCGCGGTAAATCCGCGTGGAAGATACGGCCCGTCCGTCTTTTGCCATGACACACTGAATCTGATAGAGGTCGACCATAGGGCGGCCAAGCTCTTTTCTTTTCTCGTTGATCAGATTACCCACCGGGAAAGTCTCATAGCTAACCACCAGTGCGTCGAAATCCTGCGTCAGTGCCGAGCCGAACTGGTCTGCAAGCGGCTCGATAGTGTAGGATGCCGGAAATCTGCCCTCCTCAATCCAGCGGATCAGTTCATCCCGGCGAACCTCATAACTGCGTACCGGATGCTGTTTGCGGGCTGCAAAAATATCCGAAGACAGCCCGATAATCACCTCACCGGAATCACCGGCTGTCATAAATGCCCGTTTCAGCAGAAGCTGATGTCCGATATGCAGCGGATCAAACGTACCGCCCACCATGACCTTCATATATAGAAATTGCCCTGCGGGATAAAAAAACGTGACGATACTATGTGCTGAAAAAAAAGAGATTGAAAGAGACCTGCTCAGGTGGATGCCTGTCCTCTGAACCAGGAGAAGAACACACCGACAACTGCGAGACCTGCACTAATCAGCATCGAGACACGAAGTGCTTCAACGAACTGTGCATACATATCCGGCCCTAACATGTCCGTTCCTCCCACGAAGAAAGAGATGGCAGCCATACAGACAGCCATTGAGATAAGCATACCAACCTGCCGGACAACAGAAACCACACTGGATGCCATACTGTACTCAGCCGGGGAAACCGAACTCATAATCGTCGAGGTGTTCGGAGCAGAGAAGAGTGCTGCGCCAAGACCGATGAAGACCTGGGTAATCATGATGTATCCTGCAACATTTGTCATGGAAAGACCAAGACCGGAGAGGAATACCAGACCGAAGATTGTCAGAATCATTCCTGCAGTTACCAGATACTTTGCATCCACCTTGTCCGAGATTTTTCCGGCAATCGGTGTTGCAATGACCTGCAGGAGGGGTTGGAACAGCATAATCATTCCAGCCTCTGCTGCATTGAGATGACCAATGGACTGCAGATAGAGACTCACCATGTAGGTCACTGCATAGACTGCGGCATAATTCAGCAGTGCTGCATAGGATGAGCGGGCAAAGCGCTTGTTCTCGAAGAACAGCCGGACATGCAGAAGCGGGTGTGTGTTGCGCAGTTCATACCAGACAAAGATGGCGAAGAGGATAAGACCTGCTCCGGCAAGGAAGACTGAACCGGCATCGGTAATCGTGGAAAGACCGTACATCAGCAGGAACATGGAGACTGCATAGAGAATCGCGCCGACAAAGTCAAACTTCTTGACCGGGATGGTGAACTCTGTTTTCATGCAGACGAACAGCAGAATGCCGGAGAAGAAGACCAGCGGTCCCATCAGCAGGAATAAGCTCTTCCAGCCAAGGGTTTCGGTTAAGATGCCGCCAAGGAACGGGCCAAGCGTAAGACCCACATAGACCATGGTTGTGTTGATTCCGATGACGAATCCGCGCTTCTCTTTCGGGAAAATCCGCGACAGAATTGCAAGACTCGTAATCATCAGAAGCGATACGCCAAGTCCGGAAACGATACGGCTTGCAAGCAGTACCGGATAGTTTGGCGCAAAGACGGCAAAGAGACAGGTCACTGCAACGATAATTGTACCGGCAATGAAAGACTTCCGATAACCAACTTTGTCGACAAACCATGCTCCCGGGACAAGACAGATGGCGTTGGATAAGATATAGGCAGTACTCATCCATCCAAGGTCACGTGCGGATACAAGAAACTCAGTTCCGATATTCGGCAGTGCCAGAATAATCATGGATGCGAGAAGCGGGTTCATCAGCACGCCAAGTGATGTGGCAAGCAGAATCAGATATTGTTGTTTTTTGGATATTTCGGTCATTTTACCTCCGTACAATACTCACGGATGGTGCAGTGAGCGCAGTCCGGCTTCTTTGCAGTGCAGACTGCCCGTCCGTGTGAGATGAAGAGATAGTTTACGTGAGACCACCATTTTCGGTCGAGGAGGGCTGTTAAGTCCTTTTCAATGGTGTCCGGGTCAGCACTCTTGGTAAGCCCGAGACGCTGAGAGAGACGCTTTACATGCGTGTCCACGGCAATCCCGTATGCTTTGTGGAATCCGTGATTGGTTACAATGTTTGCGGTCTTTCTGCCGACTCCGGGGAGCGTTACCAGTTCTTCGATGGTCTGCGGAATCTCTCCACCGAACTCTTCACAGATTTTCTTTGATGCGCCGATGATATTTTTGGCCTTGCTGCGGAAGAATCCAGCCGGGTGAATAATGTGCTCGACCTCTTCCTGGTTTGCTGCTGCAAGCGCTTCTGCTGTCGGATATGCAGAAAAGAGCTCGTCGCGCAGTCCGTTTACGGTAACATCAGTTGTCTGCGCGGAAAGAATAGTCATAATCAGCAGTTCGAAGTTGTTTCTGAACAGGAGAAAATTCATGTCATCTTCCGTGTGCGGATAGAGAACGGTTAATTTTTGAAGAATGTCTTCTGCCGGAATTGAAGTCATAAAAGAAGTGGGGTGGCCCAGATTCGAACTGGGGTCAAAGCGTCCCAAACGCTCTAGGATGGACCAGGCTACCCTACCACCCCCGGTGTGCCATATCATATATGTTCTTGCAGCATATAAATACTGCGGTTCGCTGTTCTAAAAAAAAAAGGATTTATGCAATCGGGAAGGTGACTGCAGCGTTTCCAACGACTGTACCGTTGAATTCGCCATTCAGTAATGCCTTCTCGAGAAGGGTTGTGTCACGTCCGTCGATGACGACTAAAGGAATGCCGCTTCTTTCGGTAACTTTTGCGGCAACGAGATCAATGACCATGTTGGAGCCTGCATTCATCTTCTCTTTCATGATAAGATCGATGAGTTCCTGCGGAGTCATAAGATCGAACTTCTTTGCTGCCGGGTCCTTCTTCGGATCTGCAGAGTAGATGCCGTCCACTGCAGTCATGTTTACCATCATGGATGCGCCTGCTTCTTCTGCGAGGACAGCAGAGACAGCATCAGTGGTCTGTCCCGGAGTAACTCCACCCATAATCACAATCTTGCCGGAGAGCGCAAACTCCTTTGCCTGCAGATAGGATTCGGCAACACGCGGGTATGCGTGTTCACCAAGCGCGCCGATTAAAAGCGATGCGTTAATGCGGGTAACTTTGATTCCAATCTCATCAGATGATGCTTCATCAAGGCCGACGTCACGACATGCATTGATATAGCGACGTGCTTCGCCTCCTCCTCCGACAACGGCGAAAACCTGAATTCCTGCTTCATGCAGGCGAATCAGGGTTCCTGCCCACTCTTTCAGACGATGTGCATCAAGGGACGGTACAAGAACCGACCCGCCGACAGAGATTACAACCCGAGTCATAGTATGTATATGTTTGCGAGTGAAAGCATATAAATCCGCCAGAGGGATAGGCTTCCTACTGGGTAAAAACATCACTGGCAGAAATCACACCAGCACCCAGACCTCTGCTGACAAAAAAAAGAGAGTGATTATTCCCCGTATATCCGTTTCTTCAGGTCAAGCACCAGCGGCAGGATACTTTCATCAATCCAGTCTGCCGTACAGTACTTCTCATACACGCAAAGGCGCTCAGCTACTTCATATCCTTTCGCAATCGTCTTCAGTTCATCTAATGCAGGCCATGGATGCTCCGGGTTGATATAGTCGATGGTAACCGGAGAAACGCCGCCTAAATCGTTGACACCATAGGCAAGAAGCCGTCCTGCATCTGCTAAGTTCGGCGGAATCTGCACAGAGATGCTTTCCGGCAGAATTTCTGCGGCAAGCTGCAGAGTATCTGCAACAGTATCAAGTGTTGCTCCCGGAACATCTGCCATCTCTGTTCCCGGTTTGGGACAGAAGTTCTGGATGATAATCTCCTGAATATGCCCATAGCGTTTCTGGATATCAGCGATAACCTGCAGGGACTCGATTCTGTCCTCACGGCTTTCCCCGATACCAAGCAGAAGTCCGGTGGTAAACGGAATCTTCAGCTTACCTGCAGTCTCAATCATCTCAATTCTTACTGCCGGCTCTTTTCCCGGACTGTGACGGTGTGCAGGAACGTCCGCGGTAGTTTCCAGCATTAATCCCATGCTGGCAGTTACCGTCCGCATCTTTGCCATCTCTTCTTCAGTAATGATACCAACATTTGAGTGCGGCAGAATCCCCTTGGAGAGCGCATATTTGCTCATGTCGTAGCAGTAATCCAGGATAGAATCATAGCCGAGCTTTTGCAGGTGCGGGGTAAAACCGCGTTCCAGCTCCGGGCGCTCGCCGAAGGTAAACAGTGCCTCTGTACAGGAGAACTGTGCCCCGCGGTCTAAGGTTGCCTTTACCTCTTCGACAGGCATCACACACCCGTCTGCAACCGGTTCTTTGAAGGAACAGTATCCGCAGGCGTTTCCGCAGACATGCGTCAGCGGCAGAAACACATTGCGCGAGAAGGTAATCTTCTTCATTTGTCCTCCGGATATTTACGGGACTTGGAGAACACCACAAAAGAAATCAGGAGAGATACAACGGCGATGATATAGAATATGCCCATCTGGGACAGAAGGCCGACAACTGCAGCAAGAATTGCTGCGACCAGGAATCCGCGTGCCCAGCGCTCAAAGAAAATGCGGTATGAATGTACCATTTCTTATCTATATGCCGCGTGAGAACATCAAGCTTTATAATTTCACGGGGCATACAAAATGATATGCTGGAATCACTGCTTCTGTCAGTCTTTGGTGACGTCGTTGCCCCAATTCTGCTGTTTATTTTCTTTTTGGATGCGGTACTGTGTGTGACAGTGGTGTTTCTGGAACGCAGAAATCCTCCGGTTGCTATCGCCTGGGTTCTGGTGTCTGTCGTATTCCCGGTTTTTGGAATCATTATCTACATGTTCTTCGGGCGACACCTGTACGGTGCAAGGATTTTTTCGAAAAAGACCGAGGCAGATATTCTGTACCGGAAAATCGCACAGGAACAGCTTTCCGGATGGCAGACATATCATGGAGCGGCGCTGGATGCTGACGGGTTTGAGAATACCGCAGCTCTTTTACTGAACGCAGATGATGCAATCCTTTCTGATAACAACTCCGTTTCAGTGTTCACAGACGGCGAAGAGAAGTTTTCTGCAATGCGGGAAGCGATTCTTTCTGCAAAACACCATATCCATATTGAATATTTTATCATCCGGGATGATGAGCTTGGACGAGAGATTGTCTCGCTTCTTGCGCAGAAGGCAGCAGAAGGAGTTGAGGTTCGTGCAATTTTTGATGCGGCAGGAACGTTTAGAATCCGCAAAAAGAAATTCTTCGGTGCAATTTCCAAAGCAGGAGGAGATGTGCGGATTTTCTTCCCCTTAAAGATTCCATTCCTAAACACCCGTCTGCACTTTAGAAACCATCGGAAAATTCTGGTTATCGACGGCAGAGTTGGGTTTATTGGCGGGTTTAACATCGGCGATGAGTATCTGGGAAAAGGTGAGCTTGGATACTGGCGCGATACGCATCTGAAGATTTGCGGGGCTGCGGTCGCCAGTCTTCAGCGGCGGTTTGTGATGGACTGGAACTATGCAGCAAAGGATGCACGGCTGTTTGTATCTGCCGAAAGCAGTGAGTACTTCCCGGAGGTGCTGACAGCAGAGCATGGTACTGCAAAGGTACAGATTGCTTCATCCGGACCTGATTCGCCGGACAAAGCCATCTACTCCGGATATCTGAGCCTGATCGGGCAGGCAAAGCAGTCGATATATATCCATTCTCCATACTTCATACCGGATGAGCCAATCTATACTGCACTGATGCTTGCCGCCAGATCCGGGGTAGATGTGCGGGTTGTAATTCCCTGCAAACCGGACCATCCATTTGTGTTCTGGGCAAACCATTCGTACTTAGGAGATCTTCTGGCAGCGGGTGTCCGCGGCTATACCTATAACGACGGCTTTATCCACAGTAAGGCATCGGTTTTTGACGGACTTGCAGCATCGGTTGGTACGGCAAACTGGGATATCAGAAGTTTCAAACTGAACTTTGAGACGAATGCATTCGTGTATGATCCGGTACTTTGCGAAAAGATGCGTGATGATTTCTTAGCCGAGCTGGAGACAAACTGTACGGAGATTCTGCCGGTAATGTATGCAAAGCGTTCGGTGGTAATCCGGATAAAAGAAGGAGTATCGAGACTGATGTCTCCGCTTCTCTGAAGGAGTGTTACTCCTTCCAGACAATGTCTCTTTTGTATTCTACGTATTTGCGGTAGAGGTATTTCGGATATCCGAGCATGACAGCAGCCTCAATCCGGTAATCAGCATCAACGCCGAGATAGGCTTCCGCTTCTTTGTGTGCAATCTGCGTGAATCCGTTGATACAGGATGCAAGTCCGATACTTTCTGCATACAGCATGAGGTACTGTTCTGAGCAGACACAGTCATCCTTTCCCTGCAGATTGGATACTGGCGAGGCAATACAGATTACAGCCGGTGCTCCGCATAAAACCGGGTGGCGTCCTTCATCATAGGCGTTCTGCATAGAGGCAAAGAGGCGGCCTAAAGACGTGAGACTCTCTGCTTTTTTCCGGTTGAAAATCTTCAGAAGCGGGAGGAAGAGTTTGACTGAGCCTACTTTGCGGTTTAAGCCGCGAATGACTTCCCTTTCCAGTTCAGTTACCCGGTCTCCTGTTACGATGTAGTATTTTCTGCCGCGGGTGTTGCGTGACGACGGCGCCATTTCTCCATAGCGAACCAGCTCTTCTAAGACCTCACGAGGCACAGCATCTGCCAGGAACTCACGGACCGAACGCTTTCCCTGCAGAATACATTCTACCGGAGAGCCGGTCGGTTCATGTACGATGAAGGCTTTCGGAGTATCCGTTTCGGATACAACAGCACCTGCGTGGCACGCTGCTGCGCAGTGTCCGCAGGAAATACAGCGGCTGTTTGTGACAACAGCTTTTTTGTTTTCGACACGGATTGCTTTTGCCGGGCAGACCATTTCACAAAGCCGGCAGCCGGTACAGCAGGCTTCGGAGATGACAACAGACATACGTATTACTATGCGGGGAAAAGTGATAGGGTTTTGGAAACGAGGTAAAAAAAGAATTATATTTTCCGGGCAATCGTCAGATAGCCCGTGTGACCAACTCTGGTCGAAGGACGCGTACCGCGTTTTCCGCGGGTCAGCTCACGTTCCATACACTCAACCGTCTGCACTGCCTCCTCACCGAACAGACGCTTTGCTGTATCCATC
>JAFZFW010000079.1 GCA_017555685.1 Methanocorpusculum sp. | reverse complement strand
TGAGATAATCACGGACAATACAGAAAATTATGTCCAGACCTTAAAGCCAACTATTTGGGTCGGGAAGAACGGCTGTACGGATGACATCGCAGATGAGGTCCGCCGTCAGCTCGAAGCACGCAAAGTAATTAAGAGTAAGTGGCTCCAGAACTCTGATGCAACAGAAGAGGAGATTCGCGAGCTGGCAAAACTCGTTTCAGCGGATGTGTTAGCGGTTCGCGGAAAGATTGCTGTCCTTGGGGCAAAGAACCGCGGAAAGACGGTATCTCTTGGTCCGCAGAAGAAGCAGCAGGCAAAGCAGGCGCCGACTGCAAGAAGAAAGCTGAAGAACGCGTACTGGAAGTAACGCGTTTCTCTATTTTTCTCAAAACTATTACAGAACACAACGCTCTCGCGTTGCTGAAAAACGTTGTTTGTTAGTGTTCTTTGACGAAGAACGAAGCGCCAAAGAGGGCGACCATCACAAACACATAAATTGCATAGCAGACTCTCCACTGTTCAGCACCGAATGCAAAGCTGCCGATGTATATGGTTGTACCAAGGGTTGGACAGCAGAGTGCGCAGGCAACAAAGATGACGGCGATTATCAGCATGAGAAGGCTGATGAGCCGTAAAATATTCTTCCGTTTCATAGATTGTACAATAATACAGCAGGATGCAATAAATATCTTCTGCCAAAAAAAGTGTGATTTAGTACATCACATCATACTCGGTAACGAGATTTTCCCCGTACATCGCCGTTCCCTTCAGCTTCAAGCGAATCATCTCGTTCTCCGAGCCGATACGCATACCGCCCACCAGCGACGGCGTATCATCTCCGCCGACAATAAACGGCATATGGATTAAGCGGATCTCATCGACCAGCTTTGCATTCAGCATATACCGGTTCAGCGTAGGTCCCCCTTCTACAATAAGGGATTTGATACCGTACCGGGTTGCCAGAATCTCCATCAGACGCGGATACTCCACATGCTGTCTGCCTGCCACAACCACATCAACCCCTTTCGCCTCAAACACCGCAATACGCTCCGCAGGTGCCTCTTCGCTTACTGCAAGGATTGTTTTTGCAAGCGAGGTATCGAAAACATTCGCATTCTCATCCAGGTCCGCCTTCGCATTCGGAATAACCCGGACGGGATTCTTTCCTTCCACCATCCGAACTGTCAGGAACGAGTTATCGATACGAATCGTCGACGAGCCCACCATAATCGCATCATACTCCGCACGCGTCTTATGGAGAAGAAGTTCTGCCTCATGAGACATATGCCGCATCAGAATCTTACTGGAGATGCCGCGCCCGAGCGTCAGCTTCCCGTCAGCAGTAATCTCTGAAATCATCAGAACATGAGGGTGAGATATTGTATTCATTGTGGACCTCTGATTCTTATATTTTGAAGATGTATATTATTTAGCATACGACTTCAAAAAGTCTCCCTTCCCATGAACATCACATCCATACGTCACAAACTCACCGGCTGGCTTGACCCGTTCATCCTGTTCCTTTCAAAGACAGGAATCACCCCGAACCAGATAACCTTCCTGTCATTCCTGTTCGGACTTGCCGCTGCCGCGTGCTACCTGACAACCCATTTTGTAATCGGAAGCATTCTGCTTGCCGTCTCCGGAATCCTCGATTTAACCGACGGCTCGGTTGCCCGTCTGACCAATAAGAAAAGTGACTTTGGCGCCATCATCGACTGGATTGTCGACAAATATGTAGACGGCATCGTCCTCTTTGCTATCGGCCTCTCCTGCTTTGTAAGTATCCCTGCATACCTCGCAGGACTCGGCATCCCGCAGATTGTCTATATGGGCGCTGCAGGACTCGCGGTGATTGGATCAATCATGAACACCTTCATCAAACCGGTCACCTACGCAGAAACCGGCTACTCCGCAAAAGAGGATGGAAAAATCTCCGACCCGTTAGAGGGCGTCGGCTTCTTTGGAAGACCGGAAACCATGCTCTTCCTCATCGCCGGAGGACTGTTCAACTTCATCTGGATAGCAGTCGCCGTTGTCGCAGTATGTACCAACCTCTCCGCCCTGCAGCGTATCCGCTACCTGAAAAAACGCCACGGCGGATACCTCAAAGAGTGAAGCGAAGGAAAGTATCTATTTGTCTTGGGCACAAATAGGTATTATATGTTTTTTCACGCCCTGATTCCATTCCGGCCGGTCAATCCGAAGACGCGGTTGTCCGGTGTTTTATCCCAGGAGGAGCGGGAAGAGTTCGCACAGGTGATGCTGGGAGACGTTATCTCTGCAGTCCGCCGGACAGGATGTACGGCAACGCTTCTGTGCACATCCAAATATGAGTGCAGGGATGCGCTTGTCGCCATCCGCCGGGAAGGATTGAATGAAGCCATCAACTGGGCACTTCCGCAGTTCCACTGCCCGGCGTTAATTATTATGTCCGACCTGCCGATGGTCACCCCCGGAAGCCTGCAGCGGGTCGTCTCCACCAAAGCAGATATGGCCATAGTCCCCGGACTCGGCGGAGGAACCAACATCCTCTTCATCAAGAATCCGGAAAAGTTCCACGTGGAATACTACGGCTTCTCCTTCAGACGCCACCTGCAGATTGCCGAAGAGCTCGGAATGTCGGTTGAAATCATCGACTCCATGCGGATGTCAACTGATGTCGACGAGCCTTCCGACTTAGTCGAACTCATGATTCACGGACATGGAAACGCCCGTGAATGGCTCTATAACCACGGATTTACGCTTTCAACGGAATCAGGACGCGTGAGTGTGGTTCGGGACGGTGTGGAAATTGTCTGAAATTATCGATGCGGCAGAAGACCTGGCGCTTGCCGGAAAACTGGACGAAGCGGTTGCAAAATATGACGAAGCAATCGCTGACGATCCGAAAAATCCGCTTGCCTATGTCGGCAAGGCCTCGGTTATCAAAGCACAGGGAAAATATCTGGAATGTGCTGACGAACTCGAAAAGGCGCTTTCGATTCTTCCCGAGTGGGATGTGGCAGCAGAAGACGGGAAGCGGTTCTCCGACTTTGTCTCCATGCTGCATGTGTTAAAGGCAGAAGCCCTTCTCTATGCAGACAATCCCGAAGCGGCATTTGCCGAGCTTGACAAGGCAGATGCAGTCCGCGAAGCTGACGCGGCATCTCTGGTGGTCAGAGCCAATGCCTACGCACAGCAGAAGGAGTGGGAAAAGGCAGGAGACTGCCTCTACCGTGCCGAGGAGTGGTGTTTCTTCCACGACGACTCAATGCTGACGCAGGTCTGGCTGACAAAAGTCCACTGCGCACAGGAAGCAGGAGGCATCTTTGCCCCGCCGTATGCAGCAGAAATCTATGCATCCAAAAACTGGCGTATGCCGAAAGGAACAGCCGACGAGCTCCTGGAACGTGCCGGAAACCTCAGAAAAGAGGGCCTGCTCTATGATGCTCTGCGCTATTACGACGCCTGTCTGGATGCTGAACCCGCAGACCGTGCGCATGTGCTGTTCCTGAAAGGAATCGTCTTCGAACAGCTCAAACGGTTCGATGACGCGTATTCAGCATACGCAGATGCACTCGCGGCAAACCCGAGTCAGGCCGAAGAGTTCAGTATCCGCGTCCGCTGGGCAAACGCAAAGGCGCTGAGAGGTGACTGATGGCAACCGTTGTACGGCTTCGGGATTTTCTGGTAAAAGGCTGTTCGCTGATTACCATCCTCATCTATCTGTTAATCGCAGGTCTCTTAGTCGCGGCAGCCGTTGTTGGAGCGATTGAAGCAATCCAGCTCTTAAAAATCGCCGCCGGAACACCGACCCAGGAAACACTGACCGCAGCTCTGCAGTCCATTCTGCTGATTATTGTCATAGCCACGCTTATCGATATGGTCCGTTCGTATGTGACGTTCGGCAGAGTACTGGTCCGCCCGATTTTAATCGCCGGTGTTACCACGATGGTGAGAAGACTTCTGGTTGCATCTCCTTCTTTCATGGATATCCTCGGCATT
>JAFZFW010000078.1 GCA_017555685.1 Methanocorpusculum sp. | reverse complement strand
GCCCCGAAAGGCTCGCAGCCCGATGCGGTTGCCCAACTCACTGAAGGAGTTCTTGCAGGAAAACAGTTCCAGACGCTCTTAGGCGTTACGGGTTCGGGAAAGACCTTTACTATAGCCAACGTCATCCAAAACCTGCAGCGGCCGACGCTGGTTCTTGCACACAACAAGACACTTGCCGGCCAGCTCTACAATGAGTTCAAGGAGTTCTTCCCGAACAATCATGTCGAGTACTTCATCTCGTACTACGACTACTATCAGCCGGAGAGTTATATCCCGAAGAAGGATATGTACATCGAAAAGGATGCATCCATCAATCCGAAGATTGAGATGATGCGTCTTGCGGCAACGGCGTCTCTCCTCTCACACAGAGATACGATTGTTGTCGCATCGGTTTCCTGTATCTACAGCATTGGAAATCCGGAGAACTTCCAGAACATGGGATTCGAGCTGCGGGCAGGTCAGCGCATCTCCCGCCGTGAACTGATTGAGCGGCTCATCGATATTTTATTCGAGCGAAACGATACCGAACTGATGCCGGGACGCTTCCGCGTGAAGGGAGACACGATTGATATCATCCCCGGTTACTTCAATGATATCATCCGGATTGAGCTGTTCGGTGATGAGATTGACCGGATTTCCGAGATTGAAAAAGCAACCGGCAAGGTCAAAGAAAAGCTTGACTACTTCTATGTCTATCCTGCCAGACACTTCGTCACGCCCAAAGAGGAGATTGAGGAAGCTGTCACGTCTATCCGTGGTGAACTCGACTCTGTTCTTGCGGAAGGCAGACTCGATGATTTAGGCGCTCACCGTCTCCGGCAGAGAACCGAGTATGATATCGAGATGATTGAGGAGACCGGCTCCTGCAAAGGCATCGAGAACTACTCCCGGCATTTTGACAAGCGAAATACCGGGGAGCGTCCGTTCTGTCTGCTGGACTACTTCCCGGACGATTTCCTCCTGGTTATCGACGAGAGCCATCAGTCGCTTCCGCAGGTTCGCGGTATGTTCAACGGAGACCATGCGCGAAAAATCCCCCTGGTCGAGTACGGCTTTCGGCTTCCCAGCGCATTTGACAACCGTCCGCTGATGTTTGAGGAGTTTGAAAAGTTCATGCACCAGACCATCTTCGTCTCGGCAACGCCGGGGGAGTATGAGCTGGAGCACTCGGGCGATGTTGTCGAGCAGATTATCCGCCCGACGGGTCTGGTTGACCCGATAGTCGAAGTTCGTCCGATTCAGGGACAGACCGAGGATCTGATGCGCGAGATTCGAGCCACAATCGAGCGCGGAGACCGTGCGCTTGTCACCACGCTTACGAAGAAGCTCGCTGAAGAGCTGAGTGAGTTCCTCGCGGCAAACGGCATTAAAACGCGGTATCTGCACTCGGATGTGAAGACGCTTGAGCGTACCGAGCTTATCAGACAACTCCGGCTTGGTATGTATGATGTCCTGGTTGGAATCAACCTGCTCAGGGAAGGTCTTGACATCCCGGAGGTCGGGTTCATTGGTATCCTTGATGCGGACAAGGAAGGATTCCTGAGAAACACCCGCAGTCTGATTCAGATTATCGGACGTGCCGCACGAAACGCGGATTCGCATGTCGTGCTCTACGCAGATGTGATGACGGATTCCATCAAGGCAGCACTCGCAGAAACTGCCCGCCGGCGTGCTATGCAGATTGCTTTCAACGAAGAGCACGGTATCATCCCGCAGACAATTCGAAAGCCGATCCCCGAAAAAGAGGTTGACATCAAAGACATCAAACATATTCCGTCTGCGGAGATTCCAAACCTCATCATCCAGCTCGAGGCCGAGATGAAGACAGCAGCCGGAGCGCTTGACTTTGAGCGGGCAATTGAGCTTCGCGACAGAATTGCGGAACTGCAGAAGAAGCTTGAGGCTTCCTAAGAGCTTCTGCGGTTACAATCCGGTACTGCAGTGCTGCTGCTATCTCCCGGGGAATTATGAACACATCTGCGCGTTCTGTAAAATAAATTATTCTTACCTCTTCTGTCATAAGCAGAAATACTGTCGGCTTCAGAAAATATCTGATTAAACACCACTATTTTAAAATCTGTCAAATATATGGTCCGCATCATCTTCGCCGGATGTCGAAGGATAGATACATATAGCACATGATTCAGGAAATATTCTGCCGTATTTTATCGTGATTTCGTCAATCAGCGCAGAAAATCTGCCATCACCGGACGAAAGAGTATTTATTCCTGCTAACAAACACTTTTTAGAAATATGTCTGCCTCATCACAGAGACCCCTTATCCGCGGACTGGACTTTTCTGATATTGTCCAGCGTTCCCTCTACTCCATGTTTGAATACGGTCTGTCCCGCGTCGGCAGAGATGCCGAAGCATTCCAGTACTTCTCCCGCAAAGTCACCTACGGCCAGCTCATGGACGATGTCCACGCCTGTGCTGCAGGACTTCTCGAGCTTGGAGTAAAGAAGGGCGACTTTGTGACCATTTCTCTGCCGAACATCCCGCAGTGTGTCATAGCCCTCTATGCAGTAAACCGTATTGGTGCTGTCTGCAACTTAGTCCACCCGCTCTCCACCAAAGACGAGATTGAAAAAGCGGTAAAACTCACCGACAGCCGGTTCATCCTGACCTTCGAACTCAACGAGGGACATGTTGCAGATCTCGGGGCAACAGTCATCCGCTGTCCGACCCCGGAGTTCTTCCCGAAGAACCCGAAGGGACAGCTGATGAAAACTGTCTACAACTTCTCGGTAAGAAAAGCACCGCGTGCCAAAGGAGCAGTTCTCTGGTCTGCAGTTATGGCATCCGGCAGAAAATCCCTGAAGGAAAAGCCGCTTCCAAAGCTTACCGTCAAAATCACTGACACCGCAGCACTGATGTATACCGGAGGTACTACCGGAGATGCAAAAGGAGTCATCCTTACTAACGAAGCATTCAACGTAACCACTGCAAGCCTTGTGAAGATGAAGATTGAGAACCAGTGCCATGAGGGAGGTGCATTCTTATCCATCCTTCCTGTCTTCCATGCATTTGGAATGGTTGCAAGCGTTCACGCTCCGCTCTGCTGCGGTATGCGCATGATTCTCTCGCCGAAGTTCGACCCTAAGGAGTGTGCAAACCTGGTTCTCAAGGAGAAAATCGAGATTCTGGCAGGAGTTCCTGCAATGTATGAGCGCATGTATCCTCTTCTGAAAGGAAAGGATCTCTCCTTCATTGTCCACGCAGTAGCAGGCGGAGACCTGGTTTCCTCTGACCTGATGAAGCGTTACAACGAGATTCTCGACAGCAACCACGGCGGAGCTTCCTTCCTGCCGGGCTACGGCCTGACTGAAGCATGCGGTCCGGTCTGTCTTGCTTCCCGCAGTGATATTGAACTGCAGGAGGGAAGCCTTGGAAAGCCGCTGACCGGTCTTGAGTTCTGTCTGGTAGAACCGGGAACTACCAAAGTCATTCCGGAGACCGAAGAAGGAGAACTGTGTTTCTTCGGCCGCTCGCTTATGGGCGGATACTACAAAAACGAGCAGGCAACTGCCGATGTGATGCGCAAGCACAAAGACGGCCGTGTCTGGCTGCACACCGGCGATATTGTAACGCTGGATGAGGACAGAAATATCATCTTCAAGTCCCGCTACAAGCGCATGGTAAAAGTCAACGGATACAATGTTTATCCGACTATCATTGAGAACACGATGGAGAAGTGCCCGCTTGTCTCCGAGGTTTGTGCAGTAGCCGCCCCCTGGAAGACAGACAAGAAGATTAAACTCTATGTAACCCTTGCAGATCCGAAGACGGATGAAGAGAAGGCAAAAGCGGAGATTATGGAGTTCGCCAAGGCAAATCTGAATCACTGGAGCTGTCCGTTTGCAGTTGCTGTCTTAAAAGAGATGCCGAGAACCAAGATGAACAAGAAGGACTACAAGGTCCTGGAAGCACAGGATGAATAATCCTCTCCTTTTTTCGCGCGGTACTTTTTGCGGCACAAATCCGTAAAAAAGTCCTTTCCTCTTCCCGCGCTTCGGCGCTCAGTTGTCCATTAATTCTGAAAGTGTCAGATATTTCGGCGAATTGCTCTTCGCCTACCGTCGAAAAATCCTCTTCTGCATACTGAACCTTGTGCTCGAAAATCTCCCCTGTCTTCTGCCGTATTTCGTCAATCAGCGCATGATTTTTGAAAATCCGGGCGAAAGAGTATTTAATTTTGCTAACGAACACAACTGATACTTATGTCACGTTCGTCCGCAGAAAGACCCTGTATCCGGGGATTATCCTATCCGGATACAGTCCAGCGCTCGCTGTACTCCATGTTTGCCTTTGGTGCTGCCCGTGTCGGCAGAGACGCTGAGGCAATCCAGTACTTTGGAAACAGAATATCCTACGGAAAGCTCATGGATGATGTCCATGCCTTTGCCGCAGGACTGATTGAGCTTGGCGTACAGAAGGGTGACTTTGTGACGATTTGTCTGCCGAACATGCCGCAGTGTGTGGTTGCTGTCTATGCAGTCAACCGAATAGGGGCAGTCTGCAATCTTGTTCACCCGCTCTCCACAGCAAAAGAGATTGCGGACGCTGTACATCTCTGTGACAGCAAGATTATCTTAACCTTTGAACTCAACGAAGGATTCGCTGAAGGTCTTGGTGCAACGATTATCCGCTGTGCAACCCCGGAATTCTTCCCGAAGAGTCCGAAGGGACTGATTATGAAGATGGTCTACAAGCACTCGGTGCGGAAAGCAAAGTGTGCGGCAGAGGTTCTGCTCTGGAATGATGTGGTACAGAATGGCTACCGTTCTTTAGAGACGACTCCGCTTCCTAAAGACACCATGCAGTATGATGATATCGCGGCAGTAATGTACACCGGAGGTACAACGGGCGATGCAAAAGGTGTTCTGCTCTCCAACGGGGCATTTAACGTGACAACATCTGCGCTTATCATGCAGAAGGTCGAAGGCCGCTGTCATGAACACGGGGCCTTCCTCACGGTTCTGCCGGTGTTTCATGCATTTGGTCTTGCGGTTTGTATCCATGCCCCGCTTTCGTGCGGTATGCGTATGATTCTCTCCCCGCGGTTTAGCCCGAAGGACTGTGCAGGAGCAGTTCTCAAGGAAAAAATCGAGATTCTGGCGGGAGTTCCTGCGATGTACGAGCGCATGTATCCGCTCCTGAAAGGACATGACCTCTCCTTTATTGAGCATATCGTCTGCGGAGGAGATATGGTTTCCGGTGACCTGGTTGACCGGTATAACGAGATTCTCGACCGCAAAAACGGCGGAGCATCCTTCCTTCCGGGCTATGGTCTGACCGAGTGCGGCGGCGCCTGTATTTTAGTGGACGAAGACCGGGATGATATTCCGGAAGGCTGTGTGGGAAAACCGGTCAACGGTCTTGAGATGTGTCTGGTAGAACCGGGAACAACCAGAGTCCTGCCGGACACGGAGGAAGGAGAACTGTGTCTCCTCGGCGGGTCGATTATGGCCGGCTACTACAAAAACGAGCAGGCAACTGCTGACGTCATGCGCATGCACAAAGACGGCCGGGTCTGGCTGCACACCGGAGATGTGGTGACCTTTGATGAGGGAAGAAACATCATCTTCAAGTCCCGCTACAAGCGCATGGTCAAAATTAACGGATACAATGTCTATCCGACTATCATCGAGAACACGATGGAGAAGTGTCCGGTTGTTTCCGAGGTCTGCGCAGTAGCT
>JAFZFW010000077.1 GCA_017555685.1 Methanocorpusculum sp. | reverse complement strand
GTGCGGCGGCGCCTGTATTTTAGTGGACGAAGACCGGGATGATATTCCGGAAGGCTGTGTGGGAAAACCGGTCAACGGTCTTGAGATGTGTCTGGTAGATCCCGGAACAACCAGAGTCCTGCCGGACACAGAGGAAGGAGAACTGTGTCTCCTCGGCGGGTCGATTATGGCCGGCTACTACAAAAACGGGCAGGCAACTGCTGACGTCATGCGCATGCACAAAGACGGCCGTGTCTGGCTGCACACCGGAGACGTGGTTACCTTTGATGAGGGAAGAAACATCATCTTCAAGTCCCGCTACAAGCGCATGGTCAAAATCAACGGATATAATGTTTATCCGACTATCATCGAGAACACGATGGAGAAGTGTCCGGTTGTTTCCGAGGTCTGCGCAGTAGCTGCCCCCTGGAAGACGGACAAAAAGATTAAGCTCTATGTAACCCTTGCAGACCCTGCAGCAGACGAGGAGAAGGCAAAAGAGGAGATTATGGCCTTCGCCAAGGCAAACCTGAACCACTGGAGCTGTCCGTTTGCGATTGCCGTTCTCAAAGAGATGCCGAGAACCAAGATGAACAAGAAGGATTACAAGGTCCTGGAAACGCAGGATGAATAAATCCTCAATCCTTTTTTTAACGATTCAAAAATAGAGAGAGCCGGAGTTTCACCGGTTTATCAGGGGAGATATCTGTATGTCACGCGACGGAAGGATTCTTCCGTGCCGGAGGTGTGATGCGTCCTATGCTATGGCATGGTGGTGGTGTGGAGGCAGGACGCTGATGGTGTACCGAAAGCAGATTGTGCATGAGTTTCAGTAACGCACAGAGATACTCTGTGCTGCAGCATGACTGCCGTACGTCTGTACCGGCAAATCAGTGCTTACTATTAGTAAGTGCTGAGTGTTTAAAGTGTTTCTGTAGGGGGCATGAACCCGAATCTTTAACCCCTCTGAATACCTATTCTTAAACAGCATAACAATGGCGGAAAATCGAACGGTTACGGTCAGTATCACTATCAATCTTGGCAATTACGAGAACCTTCGCCTCGAAGTCTGTGATAAAGCAGAAACAAAAGAGGAGGCAGACGAACTGCGCCGGTTCCTCGCTGATGTTCTGGACGGATACGGAAACAACAACGCAACTGCAAAATCCGCCATTGACAGATACAAAGAGCGTATCTTGGCAGACAGCTGTGATGAACCGGCTGATGCAGCATACAGCTTCACCGCTGACGAGCCGGTGATGCCGTTCTTTGGTGCAGAAGAAGCCGAAGAGCCGGCAGACGAACTTCCGCTGCCTGAGCCGTTTATGGCAGAACCATTCCTGGAAGAAGCTGAAGTCGAAGAACCCGCACCGGTCTTTGAGCCGGTCGCAGTCCCGCAGGCTCCTGCGTCAACGGATGCTGAGTTTACCTGTTCCAAATGCGGAGCACCGGTTACCAAACTCCAGCGTGATGTCTCCATGCTCTTCAACCACAAAATCCTCTGCAAAGACTGCATGAAATAAATGAAACCAAACCTTCTCTCCTGGGAAGAAACCCTCTTCCGCGACCCGGACGTCTTTGACTTAAACTACGTCCCCGAGCAGTTCGACTACCGTGACGAGCAGACGCAGTCACTGGTCTTTGCCATTCGTCCGGCACTGCGCGGAAGCAAAATCCTCGATACCGTTTGCCGCGGCCCGCCGGGAACGGGAAAAACCACTTCGGTCAAGAAGGTCTTTGATTCCCTGCGCGAGGCAACACAGCAGGTTATCCCGATTCATGTAAACTGCAGAATCGATGCAAGCGAGTATGCTGTTTTTACCCGTATCTACACTGCATTAACCAAGCGCAGTCCGCCGCCGTCCGGGACTTCGGTCAAACAGATTATCGATATGATTGCCCGCTATCTCGAACAGGAGAAGGTGCAGCCGGTTGTCTGTCTGGATGATGCAAACTACCTCATCTACGAAAACCAGTTCAACAAGACACTGTATCCGCTTCTTCGGATGCACGAGATTTTCCCGAGCATCAACTTCGGGTTAATCATTATCATCAGTGACCCGGAAATCGACCTGCAGAACTCGCTTGAGATTCGCGTTCAGTCTACCTTCCACCCAGAAGTCATCCAGTATCCGCCGTATTCCGCGCGGGAAATTGCTGGAATCTTAAACGAACGCGTAAAACAGGGACTGTACCCCAAGGTCCTCGGGCCGGAGCTTCTCGACATCATCATCGCCCATGTGATGAAGCACGGGGATGTGCGTCTGGGACTTGATTTAATCAAGCGCTCGGTTCTGTATGCTGAAAAAGCCGCAAGAACAGCCGTAATCGAAGAGGACATTGCAAAAGCAGTCGAGGCCTCGCGCGACCTGCATTTAGAGATGCTTATTTCAAGCCTTGCTGATGACGAGCGTCTTGTATTGCGGATTGCAGCCGAGCTCTTTTCCGAAGAAACGTCACCAACGACCAAGGAAATCATGGAGGCGCTTCCAGACGGCGCACCAAAGCTTACCCGTGTCAGCGAAATATTCAAGCGTCTGGACAGACTGCGCTTAATCGACCTCGAATACTCCAATCAGGGCGGAGGAAGACGCAGATACGTCCATATTCACGAGGACAGAGACATGCTGCTTGCCATTCTCTCGCGTTCGGAGTGAGCCGCTGATTAACAATCCTTATCTATTCTCCAATCACATATTTGATTACTATCCTTAAAGGGGGATGTATTTTGGTAAGTGTAAACGAATTAGGACTTGACCTCTTCGAAGAACTCGTAGAGAACGCAGATTTATTCAACGTAGC
>JAFZFW010000076.1 GCA_017555685.1 Methanocorpusculum sp. | reverse complement strand
GGCATTTCTGGTCTCTGCGTAGGTTAAGAATGCGGAAAGTGCGGCAACACCGTCCGGTGTATCCGGGTCAACGGTTAAGTCATATCCTCTGAAGTTTGCAAACACCACACACCGTTCGCGGGCACGCGTGATTAAGACATTCAAGCGTCTCTCGCCTCCGGTCTGGTTGAGAGGACCGAAGTTGCGCGACAGACGGTGATTCTCGTCAAATCCGTAGCCAATGGAGATAAGCATCGTATCGCGTTCGTCTCCCTGCACGGTTTCCAGATTCTTGACAAAGAAGTGCTCACCGTTTTCCGGACGCATAAGTGCTTCCACATCCGGATTGTCACGGAGAAGCAGGTCGACCTCACGGCGGATGAGCTCCTGCTGTCTGGTCGAGAATGTGGCAACACCTAAGGTCTTGTTCGGGAATCTGCGGTAGTAATCCAGTACTGCCTGCGCAACCGCTTTGGCTTCTCCGCGGTTTACGCCTGCCTTTCCACGTTCGTAGACCGCATCTTCTAAGTGGACAAGCGAGAGACCTAACTCTTCAGTGTCATGCATCGGAGACGGGAAGACCTGCAGAGTTCCATCATAGAACTCCGCGTTCGAGACCGCGATTAAGGATTCGTGGCGCGAGCGGTAGTGCCAGCGAAGACGTTTGGTGACAAACGACTGCTTGCAGACGTGAAGCAGGCTTTCCATATCTGTGATGCCTGCAGCACTCTCCTCTTCCTCCTCTTCATCGGCGCCGCCAATCTGGTCGAAGAAGGTGGTCGGAGGAAGCTGACGGGAATCACCCATGACCACAAGCTGTCTTCCGCGCATTAAAGCTCCCAAGGCATCCTCCGGTTTGACCTGACTTGCCTCGTCAAAGATGATAATGTCAAACATCACCGAGCGCGGGTCAAGATACTGCGCAACAGACAAGGGACTCATCATAAAGCACGGCTTGATCTTCTGGATAAGCGAGCCGGACTTGGTCATGAGCGAGCGAATCGACATGTGACCGCGTTTTCTGTTGAACTCGCCGGTCAGCACACCCATCTCGGACTCGCGGGATGCGCCGGTGAAGAGTTCTGGGATGTTTCCATCTAAAATCTGCACCAGACGCTTTGCGTTGGCAGACACCATCTGGCGGTCGAACTCTTTGAATGCCGTAATCTTTTGTTCGTGCGGCATCTGCGAGAAGTGCGCAAGAATCGGGCGGGTCTGATAGGCCTCTTTGAGGAGAGCATCCGCATATCCGGTTAAGAATGCCGGAATGAGGGCATCATAGTCAATCTTGTCCGTTAAGATTAACGGAAGAACCGGCGCTGCCGCTGTTCCGGCGCAGACTTCTGCATAGGCAAGGAATTTGCTCCACTCTTCGAGGCGGTCGATGTCGGTAATCCAGATGTCAGCCTGGCGTCTCATCTGCGCAAAGGTTACTTCATCGGAAATCTCGTCAATGCCGAGACGCTCATAGAGCACCAGAGACTGCTCGCTGTGTGCCTTTGCCGCGGCTTCGAGTTCATCGAAGAGGTCTGCCATCGCTCCGGCATCCAGACTGCCGTCGGCGATACGCGAGACGGTCTGCTCGGAGATGAAGCCCTCTGCAACCATGGTGCGGATGGCAAGCACCCAGTCCTTATAGGAGCGAAGAAGCGAAGCGTCGGTTTCCTCACCATTCCAGACCGGCTCAAAGAGCGAGCGGTATGCACGCTCTTCAGATAACCAGCCGTCTCTGTCCGTCAGATAGTTTCTTGCCTCCTTCAGGTCAGCAAGAACCTCTGCATCCGGCGGGAGAGCACCGTTATAGTATGCACGGAGCTCTTCCTTGAGACGCTTGAAATCTCCGGAGAAGAACTTGCTGATGGCATTCTTCTCCGCATACTTCATGAACTCGGAGTAGAGGCGGGCAGGGTTTCTGTTGAAGATGGCAGGATTAAAGATGCCGAGAAGTCTCTGCCGGTTTTCGGAGAGCTTCTGCATGCGGATGATGAGACGCTCTACAGCCTCTTCATTCTTCCATAACCGGTTGTTCAGAATCTCCGGTGTTGCGGTAAATCCTGCGGTAAGCGAACGGCAGATCTCCAGCATAACCGGGACATCCGTCTCGTTTCTGGGAAGCGGGATGCCTGCGGCATCAGATACGGCACGCATCGCACAGACCAGACGCTCAACACCGTCACGGTAGGCGACCGTGAGGTCATGAATCTCATCACGGTCTGCAGGAAGAATCATACCGGGGCGCGTCTCTGCCCACGGGTGAGTTGAGACGGTCTCTCCGTCTTTGAGGATGGAGGGGAGGTAGGATTCGATGTCAGCTAATGCCGAGACGGCTGCCTGGTAGCCTTCCGGCGTGACGGCCGCGGCATTGATGACGGAAACCTTCGGAAGACGGCAGTTCTTTCTGCCCGGACTGTTCTCGAACTCATAGCGGTACTGCTCGCGGATACCGAAGAGATCGTACGGGGAAAATCCGCATGCACCAACCGGTGCTCTGAGCTCTTTGCAGTATCCGGAAAGTTCTGTGCGCAGGGCTTCAATCTGGGTTTTGTCTCCGGCGTCTGCCGCAGGAGAGGATGGATGCTGGATACAGCGCTCGAGCTCTCTGATGAACTCAACCTTCTTTGCGGTCTGGCTGTGGAGTTCCAAGCAGAAGCGGGAAAGGCCTGCACCGTCGAGTCTGCGCTTGACGACCTCGAGTGCCGCCATCTTTTCGCTGACGAAAAGAACGGTCTTGCCGGCAGAAAGCATCTCGGCAATCATGTTGGCGATGGTCTGGCTTTTTCCGGTTCCCGGCGGACCTTCAACAACCAGGTTTCGTCCGGCCTTTGCCTCGCGAATGACCGCAAGCTGTGAGGAGTCAGCGTCTACGATGTTGAAGCAGTCATCTGACTCCGGCAGGTCTGCGGATTCAGCCGGCGCTTCGGTCGGGTGGAAGATGCCGTTGATTAACGGATTGTCTTCGATGGAGAAGTCCTCGCCCCAGCTTGCCGGGTCGAGGTCTTTGAACATGACATATTTCTTGAAGCTGAAGAGATCAAGCACAATCTCCGGGCACAGCGTCCATCCTTTTTCCTGAATGGTGTTTGCAACAGCATCGAAGAACGCACCGACTTCTTCTGCGGTATCCGGGTGGCCGAAGTCAGGGAGTTCGATTCCCTGCTCGGCGAATTTGGCGGACAGCGAAAGGGAGACAACAGGATCTTCGCCGGTCCAGCGCAGAGTATAGTTTTCTTTTACTTTCTGCCGTTCTAAATCAACCGGCAGTAAGAGGAGCGGAGCTTTTAACGGTTTGGCGGATTCGCTTTCCGTCCACTGTACAAATCCTACAGCAAGATAGAGCGTAGGATATCCCTGCTCTTCAAAGACCGTGCGGCTCTTGTTCTGGAGACTGTAGAGCTTTTTCCTGAGCTCAATATCGGTATATGGAGTATCCAGTACAAAGTCGGTATGTTTGGCACTCTTTGAGAAGATCGGGTATTTCCAGATATTTTTCTCTTCGGGAGCAGATTCCGTATCCTTTTCTGCCGGGGAGAACTTCATGCCTTTCTCGTCGATGACAAGAGTTTTGTATATCTCAGCTAAGTGCGACTCGACAATCTCTATGGACCGTGCGGCTGACGGTTTGTAGTTTAGGAGATTGTTTCGAAGCGTTAAGTCGAGCAGGCGGTTTCGCAGTTCCTCCAAGTCTGATGTGCCTGTTGTCATTGTGTACTATATGGGAGGGGATAGCATTAGATTCTTTTGGATGCGCTGTACCGCAACATACTTTTTCTTTCGGCGCACATGGTAAAGCATGGCATATCTGGTAACAGGTGGAGCAGGATTTATCGGTTCGCATATCACCGAAGAACTCCTGAAACGGGGAGATGAAGTAATTATTCTGGACAATATGTATTCCGGACGCTCCGAAAATCTTGCGGCAAATCCAAAGGCGGTTTTTGTTGAAGGGTCGATTATGGATATGGAGTTGCTGGATTCTGTCTGCACGAAATATGATATCAACGGGATTTTCCATTTAGCAGCCGTTGCCAGTGTGCAGAAGTCGATTGAGAATCCTTCTCTGGTACATGAAGTAAATGTTACCGGAACGCTGAATGTTTTAGAAGCGGCACAAAAACACGGCATCCGCAAGGTGGTTTTATCTGCAAGTGCTGCGGCATACGGAGATAACCCGGTGTTTCCAAAGCGCGAAGACATGCTTCCTGAGCCGCTTTCTCCCTATGCCGTCTCAAAAATAGCGGCTGAGATGTACTGCAAAACCTATGCGGAACTGTATGATATGCAGACTGTTTCCCTTCGCTACTTCAATGTGTTTGGGCCAAGACAGGACCCGAATGGTGAGTATGCCGCAGTTATTCCAAAGTTTACGGAGAAGATTTGTGCCGGCGAGTCACCAACGGTCTTCGGCGATGGGAACCAGACACGTGACTTTGTGTTTGTAAAGGACGTTGCCCGGGCAAATATCTTAGCG
>JAFZFW010000006.1 GCA_017555685.1 Methanocorpusculum sp. | reverse complement strand
TCTCTGGAAACCAGAGGTTGCAGAGCCGTCGACAATCATCTTGCGCATCGTGTGAATCTCCGGCAGCGGAGTCA
Organism: Methanocorpusculum sp.; assembly: GCA_017555685.1. Lineage (GTDB taxonomy): Archaea > Halobacteriota > Methanomicrobia > Methanomicrobiales > Methanocorpusculaceae > Methanocorpusculum. The sequence continues at coordinate 3,084 of JAFZFW010000006.1, read as the reverse complement.
TATCGAACATCTTGGCAATCGTTAATACGATGTCAAGTGCTTCGCGGTTTAACGGTGCCGGCGGCTCTTCATCAATCTCGACAAGGCCGGTGGTATCGTAGGTGTAGTAGGTGAAGAGCCGGTGCTGCATGGTCTCTTCCTGTGCGGCACGGTCAACATCTCCCATCTCGGATGTTGCAACGCGGAGGTAGCGCTGTACAACATCATAGTGTTCGTCCGAGTCACGGATGACGGTCGGAGAGTGGCAGAACAGCTTTTCTTTGGTGTTGAGCTGCTGGTGAATTTCAATACCTGCCTTTAAGCCGAGTGCTTCATAATCCATCAGTTCTCACCTCTGATATCAACATCTAATTCTCCTTTCAGATTCTTCTGCATGAGACGCTTGACGTCGCCTGCGGATTCTGCGTTTGCTAAAACCCACATGAGTTTGACTAAGGCGACTTCAGGGAGCATGTTTCCTGCTTCAATTACGCCTGCGTCAAGCAGGTAGCGTCCGGTCTCGTAGACACGGTCGCAGACAGAGCCTGCCATGCACTGGGAGGTCATGACAACTGTGGTGCCGGAGGCAACAAGGGCTGCAATCTTTTCGATGCAGTCGGTTCCGGTGTGTCCGAGACCGGTTCCGGAGATGACTAAGCCTTTGTATCCCTTGAAGGCGTCAAGGACTGCAGGGTTCATTCCCGGATAGTAGGTCAGGAGACCGCATTCCGGCTCGAGTTCGGCTTTCAGTACGAGAGCAGACTGATCTCTCTTTACCGCATCGTCAGCGAGGACAACTTTGCCGTCCGGGTAGCTGACGGTTCCAACCGGTGCTCTTCCAATGCTCTGGAATGCATCACGGCGGGAGGTGTGGTTCTTTCTTACGCGTGCTGCACGGTGGAGAGAACAGGAGGTGTCGCTGGAGGTCGAGTGCATACAGACAACAACTTCTCCAAGGTCGGAGACACCGGCCTGAGCAGAGCAGATTGCGTTGATTGCGTTGTCAGAAGACGGACGGTCAGCGCTTCTCTGTGCGCCGACGAAGATGACCGGGACCGGAGTGTCAAGCATGAAAGCGACGGCTGCTGCACTGTAGAGCATCGTGTCTGTTCCGTGGGTGACGATGATTCCTTTCGAGCCTGCAAGAATCTCATTGTAGATAGTGCGGGCAAGCTCCTGCCACATGGCAGGGTTCATGTTCTCGGATAAGATGTTGTACGGCTGCAGTGTTCTGTAGCGGGCAATTTCTGCAAGCTCCGGGATGCTGCGCAGGATATCCTCTGCAGTGAACTTGGAGGATACGGCACCGGTGCGGTAATCGACGGTGCTGGCGATAGTTCCTCCGGTGGAGATGATGGATAACAGCGGGAGTTTGTCGTTCTGTTCTAATGGAACTGCTGCCGGTTTTGCAATCGGTTCTGCACCTTCACGCAGGGTGACAGCACTTTCCGGGACGCAGATATTGTATCCGCTCTTCAGCTTGACGACTGCGTTTGCACCGGATGCGCTGATGTAGATTCCTTCCATTTCCAGGCCGGCGAAGGAAACGGTAACAGGATCACTGTTCGTAAATGTCATTTATAATTCCTCAATAGCATGTTTCATTCTGTTGTCTGCATCCTCTAACTGGTCGCGGAGAATGTCGCCTGTTACTTCGTCCTGGACCAGTTTTACGTCGGCGACCTGTACGGCTTTCTTGACCAGACGCGGGTTTGGCGAGCCTAAGGTCTTCTTCGAGCGGACAATTTCCTTCGGGTTCTGTGCTCTGTCGATTGCTTCCTGGGTTAAGCCGCGTTCGGCAAGCGAGAATCCTGCGAGCTCTTTTGCGGCATCATCGACGACTTTGAGGTCGAAGGAGCCGAGTTTTACTGCACGGCCGACGATGTTGTGGGCGGCACGGAACGGGATGTTGAACTCGCGGACGAGATAGTCAGCGACCTCGGTTGCCCCGGTGTTTCCGGCTTTGGCGCTCTTTTTCATGGCAGCGGTGTCGAACTCAGCAGTCTCGATGATTTCTGCGAGGAGCGGCAGAGATGCAACGGTTTCGTGGCAGGCACGCCAGAGGTGCGGGTTTAAGTCCTGCAGGTCTCTGTTGTAGCTCATCGGAAGGGATTTGATGAGCATCATACCGGTCATCAGTTCACCAGTGACTGCGGCGGATTTGGCACGCATAATCTCTAAGGTGTCCGGGTTTTTCTTCTGCGGCATGATACTGCTGGTGGAGCAGAAGGCGTCATCTAAGGTGACGAATTTGACAAGAGCGGAAGACCAGAGGATTAACTCTTCGCAGATGCGGCTGATGTTGGTCATCAGGATGGAGAATGCAGCGATTGTTTCGACGATGAAGTCGCGGGAGGCGACCCCGTCCATGCTGTTTTCCATAGGCGAAGTGAATCCAAGGTATGATGCAGTGAGTTCCCGGTCGAGCGGGAAGCCGGTTCCGGCAAATGCGGCAGAACCAAGCGGGGAGCGGTTTACCCTTGCGTAGGCGTCGAAAAGACGGCCTGCGTCACGGGCGAAGAGATTTTCGTAGGCTAAAAGATAGTGGGCGAGAGTGGTCGGCTGTGCATGCTGCAGGTGGGTAAAGCCCGGCATGATGGTTGTGGTGTGCTCTTCAGCACGGGTGAGTAATGCCCGGCGGAGCTCGAAGACGCCGGATAATGCGTCAAGGATGTACTGGCGGGTTCTCATGCGCAGGCAGGTTGCGACTTCGTCGTTTCTGCTGCGGCCAAGATGCATACGCCCTCCGGCGTCTGCGCCGACGTCTTCCATGAGCTGTGCTTCGATTCCGGCGTGGATGTCTTCACGTGCCGGATCAAATGCGTTTTCCGGGAGTCCGTTTTCCATGTAGCCTTTGAGGGCGACAAGGAGTTTCTTTGCGGATTCTTTGTCGATTAATTCCTGGCGGACGAGCATTAAGATATGCGCCATGTCCACTCTGATGTCACACTCGGCGATTTCTCTGTCGGCCTCCATTGAGGCGAGGTAAATCTCGGTGTCTTCAGAGCGGTTGCCTTCCAGTCTGCCGTTTCGTATCTGGTCTTTTGCCATATATCTCTAACCTGTTGTACTTATTTGGTGTGAATCGGGATAAGGGCTTTGTTT
>JAFZFW010000075.1 GCA_017555685.1 Methanocorpusculum sp. | reverse complement strand
GAGAAGTCAAAGGTACTGAGGTCGGCTAAGATTAACATCCGGTAAATGGTCGACGGAGCACAGAAGGTCGTAATCTCATACTTCTCGATAAGCGGCAGAAGCTCGGTTGCGTTGAACTTTCCGCGGTAGTCATAGACAAAGACACAGGCGCCCTGCATCCACGGACCGTAGAACTTACCCCATGAGGACTTACCCCATCCGGTGTCTGCCACGGTAAACTGCAGATCGTTTTCGGTTAAATCATACCAGAACTTACCCGTAACAATATGTCCTAACGGGTAGGCATGATTGTGCATAACCATCTTCGGATTTGCCGACGTTCCCGAGGTGAAGAAAATCAGCATCGGGTCGGTTGCCTTTGTTCTATTTTTGCGAATCAGCGGGCTTAAGTGAATGGATGCTTTTGCCGGATAAATCAGTTCCTTCTGATAATCAATCCATCCGTCAGCCTCTCCGTCAACAAGGAACTTAACCTTCAAGGTCGGACACTGGTCGATGACTTCCTGAACCTTCCAGAGATTATCTTGGTCGGTGACAATCATCTTGAACTTGCCCTTATTGATTCTGTATTCTAAGTCGTGGGGGGTGAGAATGACTGGCGACGGACAAATCACTGCGCCAATCTTAATTGCTGCGAGGGCGAATGTCCACCACTCCGGCACACGGGGTAGAAGAATCATTACACGGTCGCCCTTTCCGATGTTCTGCTTGAACATCATATTCGCAATCTGGTTGGACAGATTCATCATGTGGCGGAAAGTGTAGTACTTTTCTTCACCCTCCTGATTCGTCCATATCATTGCCAGTTTGTTGCGGTCCTGCTTAGCCCAGGCATCCACAACATCAAAGCCGAAGTTGTAATACTCCGGAACTGGGATGGAAAACGTGGAACAGGTCTCCTCATAGTCCATCATGTTGTGTAATGACGTTTCTGTCATGAGGTATGTTATATGTTAGCATGATTAATAAACCTATGCGGGAGAAAACAGACAGTATACCCGTTTACCGGTAAAACCGGCAGAAATTCCGCTATACACTCTATGGGTCGCACTGGTTTTCCGGTGTGTCCGGTGACACATATTCATAATCCCGTAAGGACAATATAGTAGCAGCATATGGTACATCTGACTGTAGATATTGGCGGAAAGCCGGGCGTAAACTGCCGTGGTTTCTGTACGTATTGTTATTTTAAGCATGCAAAGGATGTGCCGCCGTTTGGCTGCCGCTACTGTCTGCCGTTTAAGAAAGGCTGTGATTACTGTACCCGCGGGGTGAAGGAACAGTATGCGGACTTCTATTCCTTAAAAGAGGTTGCCGACAATTTCCTGGCAGATCTGCAGGGAGTTACGGGCGATATTACCCGGATTACTATCTCCGGCGGAGGAGATCCGAGCTGTTACCCGGAGTTTAAGCCGCTGATGGAGATTTTAGGAAGCCTTGGCGTGCCGCTGCATATTGGATACACCAGCGGAAAAGGATTTGACGAGCCTGAGATGGCAGATTTCCTGATTCAGAATAATCTCTCGGAGATCTCCTTTACGGTTTTTGCCTCCGACCCTGCACTGCGGGCAGAATATATGCACGACCCAACTCCGGAAGCATCGCTTGCAGTTCTCGAACGTCTGGCGGCAAAGATTGATGTCTACGCGGCATGTGTTATTATCCCGGGCGTAAATGACGGCGCTGTTCTGGAAGAGACGCTTTCGTGGCTGGAAAAGGTCGGCGTTAAGGGTGTAATTCTGATGCGCTTTGGAAACGGCGAGGAGCAGGGATTAATTCTTGCAAACACCCCGATTATGGAAGGACAGCGGATGCACACTGCAGAAGAGTTCCGCGCAATCGTAAAAGAGGCGGCCGCCCGTCACCCGAACCTTCGTCTGTCGGGAACGCCGCTGTATGATCCGCTCTTCGATTCTCCATTTGCCATTCGAAACGAGGAGGAGCTTTTAGCACACCTTCCGCGCGTGACAAAGAAGGTCTCGGTCATCACCGGCTCGGTTGCCGCCCCGTACATCACTGAAATTCTCGCAAAATGCGGAGGAGACCCGGAGATGGTTGTTCCGGTGAAAAAAGAAATCGCATGCCTGATGACCATCGATGACCTCAAAGCGCTTGATGCATCGAAACTCCATGACATCGTCATCATCCCGGGACGCGCTTTTGTCCATGATGCGGAAGCCGAGTCCGTCCTCGGCCGTCAGGTTATCCGCGGGCCGGAGATGCTGACCGCTGACGGCGAGACCAGTATGGGTATGGATGAAGCAGGGGTCCTGACAATGGAGATGGAAGGATTCTCTGCGCTCATTCAGCTCATTAACCTCTACGGCACCTGAACTGCCGTTCCTTTTTTTTCCATCTGCCGGTCAGAAGCCGCTGGATTCCTGGTATCTCCTGCTTACCCCCACTGGCAGATAATCGCTTTTTTATCCTATTACAGCAAAAATAATTAAACATTATGAACGACGCCGAGGTTCTGATGAATCCTAACGACTTAGTACAGTTCCTGAAAAAGAGTCCGGAGTACTTCACCAAGGACGACATCATCCGCTTCTGTGAGGAGAACGCCATCGAGATGGTCAACTTCCACTACGCAGCAGCTGATGGAAAACTCAAGACACTGAACTTTGTCATCTCTTCCAAAGAGTACTTAGACACTATTCTCTCTGACGGAGAACGTGTTGACGGAAGTAACATTTTCCCGTTCATTGAAGCAGGAAGCTCTGACTTATACGTCATCCCGCGCTACGCAACTGCATTCGTTGAACCATTCTCCGAGGCACCAACCCTTGGTATCCTCTGTTCCTACTACGACAACACCGGAAAGCCGCTCGCATCCGCACCGGAATACATCTTATCCCAGGCAAAGGCAGCATTCCGTAAGAACACCGGCATGGACTTCAAGTGCTTAGGAGAACTTGAGTACTACGTCATCTGTGACCAGGACGAGTTCTACCCGGGACGCGACCAGAAGGGATACCACGAGTCTGCACCATTCTGCAAGTTCGAGGACATGAGAGTTGAGGCAATGCGCTTAATCGCCAGAGCCGGCGGTAAAATCAAGTACGGCCACTCTGAAGTCGGCTGCTTCACCAAAGACGGTCTCTACTACGAACAGCACGAAATCGAGTTCCTCCCGGTTGATCCGGTTCTGGCTGTTGAAGAGCTTATCCTTGCAAAGTGGATTCTCAGAAACCTCGGAAACCAGTACGGAGTTACCGTTTCCTTTGCACCGAAGATCACCGTCGGCAAAGCAGGTTCCGGTATGCACTTCCACATGCTTGCAGAGAAGAACGGCAAGAACGTCATGGTCAAAGACGGCGTCTTATCTGACATTGCAAAGCGCATGATTGCCGGTATCTTAGATGTCGGAGATGCAGTAACTGCCTTTGGAAACACCATCCCGACCTCCTACCTCCGCCTTGTCCCGCACCAGGAAGCACCGACCTACATCTGCTGGGGAGACAGAAACCGCTCTGTTGTCGTCCGTGTCCCGCTTGGATGGACCGGTTCTTCTGACATGGCTGCAGAAGCAAACTTCGGTCTCAAGAGAAAGGCAGACAAAGTCTGCAAGCAGACCTTCGAGTACCGTGTAGCAGACGGCTCTGCCGACCTCTACGAGACTGTTGCAGCATTAATCATGGGTGCAATGCACGGTCTTGAGATGGACGGTGCCCTCAGCCTTGCAGACAAACTCTACGCATCCGGCAACATCTTCGATCCGGCATACAAGGACTTCCTTGCAACCTTAGCACAGCTTCCAACCTGCTGTGATGAGTCCGCTGACGTCTTAAACGCAAAGCGTGCACTCTTCGAAAGAGACGGCATCTTCCCGGCAGGAGTCATCGACGCACAGATGAAGAAGCTCAAGGCATACAATGACAACGGATTATCTGACAGCTTACTCGGCGATGAGAAGAAGTTCGCCGAACTTGTTGAGCAGTACATCCACGTCGCATAAATGAGAAAATTCCTCGGCAATATTGAGCGGGCGCTTGGTGTCTGGTATCCTGACCCGGATGATAAACCGGATGACACCAATCCTGCTGTTATGACAGCATTCCGGATGTATGTGGAGGG
>JAFZFW010000074.1 GCA_017555685.1 Methanocorpusculum sp. | reverse complement strand
CATTTACCGCGACCGCTGCAGCGGTGTCTCCTGCATCCACAATGATATCAGTGTTCTTTGGAGAACATGCCTACGACTTAAGCGAAGAAGCGGAGTATGCAGGCGAGAAGATTTCCGCTCCGGTTACACACAATACCCGGCCAATTCTCGCAAACTTAGATGAGGTGCTCGAATGGGCTGTCTTGAAAATTTAAACTACGAAATCCTTGCAAAGAACTGCAGTTTCAAAGAAACCCGCGACATCGTAAAGAAGATGTGTCAGGAGCGCTACGAGATTCCGCCGGGATTTAAGATTGTGGAAAAAGCAGTTATCGGAATTCCGCCGATTCATGTGGGAATCCGCGATGAAAAACTGGTCTGTACTTACACCAAACCGTGTCACGGTACCTTTGTTATCTTCGTGGATTCCCCCGAAGATGTGGAAAATGTCAGAAAGAACGGGAAGCTGATTAAATGATTTCCGCTCTTGTTTCCACATTTGTAATCGCTGTCGGTCTTGCGATGGATGCGTTTTCTGTGTCCCTTGCAGGAGGGGCGGCACTCAAAAAAGATATTGCAAAAACCGCACTCCTGACTGCGCTGATGTTTGGATTTTTCCAGTTCGCGATGCCTGTCATTGGATGGCTTGTCGGAGCTCCCATCTCATCTATCCTTGACCCATATGGATACTGGGTTGTTGTAGCACTCTTCTTCTTTATCGGAGGAAAGATGATTTATGATGCGGTAAAGGGTGAAGAGGAGGGCGTTTCCTTAATCGGCTTCAAGGTCTTAACCCTCCTGGCGATAGCCACGAGTATCGATGCGCTTGCGGTCGGCATCAGCTACTGTCTCTTAGGCGAAGCAATTCTTCTGCCGTCGGTAATTATCGGAATTGTCGCGTTTGCCTTCTCCTTCGCAGGAGTTCTTGCCGGACACAAGTTAAGCGGCGTGCTCGGCTCCAAGATGGAAATCTTTGGAGGAGTTATCCTGATTCTGATTGGATGCAAGTTCCTTCTGGAACTTCTTCTCTAAACTTTTGAGAATATCTAACAACTCTACTTTTTTGATTCTCCCGCCGGAGCGGCTGCTAACCGCATGTATCTTCGAGCCATGCTCACGGCTTGCGTCGCTTCGCGCCTCTCGCCAATTGCCTCCGCCTATCTGCGGCGGGGCAATCAGAAAAGAGGTTGTTTGAAATCTGCTTTTTTTTCAGTATTTCACAATTCCATTTTCGTGTAGGAAAACCGCTCATACAAAACGATACAGATTACCTGATAATTGTAGATTCAAGAAAAAAGAAAGAAAGTGGAAGGAATTTAGAGCTTGTACTCTTTTCCTTCTGCTTTCATGTCGTGGATTTCTGCTGCTGCGGTGAAGAGTGCGTCAGTAGAAGAGTTCAGACCGGTCTCACAGGAGTCCTGAACGACACCAATGATGAATCCGATACCAACGACCTGCATAGCGATATCCATTGGAATGCCGAAGAGAGAGCATGCCATCGGGATAAGTAACAGGGAACCGCCTGCGACACCGGATGCACCGCATGCACCAAGGGCTGCGACGAAGCATAAGAGAATCTTCATCAGAAGCGGGACTTCGATACCGAGAGTGTTGACACATGCTAAGGTCATGACAGTGATAGTGATAGCTGCTCCTGCCATGTTGATGGTTGCACCAAGCGGGATGGAAGTGGAGTAGTTCTTCTCGTTTAATCCAAGGTTCTTACAGAGTTCCATGTTGACCGGAATGTTTGCGGCAGAGCTTCTGGTGAAGAATGCAGTGATAAAGGACTCCTTTAAACACTTGAAAACAAGCGGGTACGGGTTCTGGCGAATCTGGGTGTAGACGATGATTGGGTTCATCACAAGAGCGACGAATGCCATACATCCGACAAGGATTGCCAGAACAAGACCGTAGTCAATGAAGATGGAAAGGCCGTTTTCGGAAACTGCAGTGAAGACAAGACCTAAGACACCAAACGGTGCAAGGGAGATGACCCAGCGGATGACAAGAGTGACTGCATCGGCGAGTTCTCCAAGGAAGTTCTTAGTTCCTTCTCCTGCGCGTCTGAGGGCAATACCAAAGACAATACCCCAGACGAGGATTCCAAGGAAGTTGCCGTTGACGACTGCACCAAGCGGGTTGGCGATAATCTTTGCAAGCATTGCGCCGAGAACATCGAAGATGCTGGTCTTGACATCATATCCGCTAACTGCTTCGATACCTTCAAGCGGAAGGGTTGGTGTCATGAAGGTACAGAGAAGAACTGCACAGACTGCTGCGGCAAAGGTTCCGATTAAATAGAGGACAACGATACGACCCATAGTCTTGCCGCCTCCGGTAACGGTTCTGGCAAGAGATGCGGTGACCAGTACGAAAACGAGAACTGGTGCGATAGCCATTAAGGCGTTTACGAACAGCGTACCAAGCGTTCCGATAATAGTAACCTGCGGGATTACCAGTGCTAAAATAATACCGATAATCATACCGCAAATGATACGTTTCAGTAAGCTGATGCTGTTCCACTTTTCAAAAAGATTCATGGAAATCCCATATATGTCAGACATGCACTACCATAAAGGTTTTGAACAATCAGTTGGCGAATAAAAAAAAAATCAGCCGGTAAAAAATCCGCTGATGAGATTTTCCAGAGCCGCAGCTGATGCTGCGGCATTTTCTCCGGCAAGGCTGAAGTTGAGGTTTTCTGCAAGACTTCCTTCCCCGCTGTTTGTAAGGGGCATATTGAGAATGCTCTCGAGGAACTCATCTGCGTCAGTCGGAGTTCCGGCATTCTCCGGGACCTCCTGCAGTCCGAGCATAGAAAAGATGTTTCCGGATGCTGCCTGTTCGGTCAGTGTTTCTGCATCTCCGGCACTCAGTGCGTCCCGGGTAAACGTCATCCCGAAGACGCTGATGTCTGCAGAGTACGTACCGTCATCTTGGGGTGTGAGAGTGATTGTTCCAACACTGGTGTCTCCGACCATAATATCAGTGGTGTTCTGTCCAAGACCGACGCACCCGGCTGAGAGGATAAGGAGCAGGCAGAAGATGATGGCTGTCAGGCGGAATTTCATGATAGGAGATTGGGTGCCGTTTGGATAATAATTTTCCTTACTTGTCCAAGCAGTTATCCCCTCACAAAACCAACCAACTAATCACTTTGATTCCTGCAGATGAAATCCTATCAGAACTCAAAACCCGCGGTGTAAAAAGAGCTGCTGTTCAGCTTCCGGAAGGGCTGAAACGGCATGCTCCGGCACTTTGTTCCCTCCTTGCCGAAAACGGCATTGAGGTGATTATCTCCGGCGATCCCTGCTGGGGTGCATGTGATTTATCACTCGATGCCGCAGCGGATGCTGATGTGCTTGTCCATGTTGGCCACACGCCGGTTACTCCGGAGGAAAACGTCATCTACATTCCGTTCCGCCAGGACATTGAGCTTTCCATCCTCAAGGCCGCTGAAGAACTAAAGCGCTTCTCCTCTGTATCCGTAACCACAACTATCCAGCACGCTCATCAGACTGAAGAGATGGCACAGGTTCTTCGTGAGATGGGCATAAACGCGGTTGTCGGTCAGGGCTATGAACGGACTCCTATGCCAGGGCAGGTTCTCGGATGCACTTATGCGGCAGCCAGAACTGCTGAGGCAGAGGCGAACCTGTTTGTCGGAACGGGTGTTTTCCATGCAATCGGTGTCTCGCTTGCAACCGGAAAACCGACCTTTGCCCTTGATCCGTATGCGGATGGTATCCTGCAGGAAGTATCTG
>JAFZFW010000073.1 GCA_017555685.1 Methanocorpusculum sp. | reverse complement strand
GGCTTTACCGAGTTCCGCTTCCAGCCGGATGAGAAGCGCTCCAAATACTATATGCCCGAAACCCAGACCGAGGTTTACGGAAAGCACCCGGTCCACGGATGGGTCGAGGTCGCAACCTTTGGTATCTACTCCCCGGCAGCACTTGCCGAGTACGGTGTCGGTGTCCCGGTCATGAACTTAGGAATGGGTGTTGAGCGCTTAGCAATGGTCTTAACCCAGGCTGAAGATGTCAGAAAGCTTTCCCACCCGCAGCTCTATGCTCCGGACTACTCCGATGCAGAGATTGCCCGCGGTGTCGGCCTCAAGGAAGAGCCGCAGACCATCGAAGGCCGCCTTGCAGTCCAGGCAATTATGAAGATTGCCGCAGAAAACGCCAAGGCAACATCCCCGTGTTCCTTTGCCGCATGGGAAGGAGAACTCTTCGGACAGAAGGTCGAGATTTCTGTTTCCGAGCCGGAAGAAAACTCCACCCTGCTTGGTCCTGCCGCACTCAATGAGATCTTCGTCAGAAACGGCGCAGTCTTAGGCGTTCCGGACACCGAGAAGTTCAAGGAAGTCAGAGAAGAGGGAACGCCGGTTGGTATCTCCTTCCTCTTCGCCGCGGCAAACCTTGCGGTCGCCAGAATTGAAGAGGCTGCACGCTTGGGCGAGACGGCAAGCGTTCAGATTAAGATGTCCAAGCACCCAAGCGACATCAACATTAAAATCGAAGAGTGGGCAATGCGTTACATCACCGATAACAAGAGAAAGATTGATTTACGCGGCCCGGTCTTCATGACGGTCTCCTCAAAACTTCTCTAACGGAGGTCTCATGCCTTCTCCTTTTTTTGAAAAAGTCGCATCAGCAGTCGAAGCGGCGATTCATGACGCGGAAACCGAACTTCCGGCAGACGTCATTTCTGTTCTGCAGAAGGCCTATGAAACAGAAACAAGTTCTGTTGCCAAAGGCGAGTATGAAAATATTTTTGCAAATCTCAAAATCGCGAAGGAACGTGATGTCCCCATCTGTCAGGACACGGGACTGATTATCGTCTATATCACCCTGCCGCCGGAAGTTCCGTACACTACAGAACTCTACGATGCCGCAGCGGAGGGAGTACGGCGGGCAACGGTTTCTGTTCCGCTTCGACCAAACGCGGTTGATGCAGTAACCCGCAAAAACTCCGGAGACAACTGCGGGCAGGGCATGCCGTCGATTCATATCATGCCGGGAGACAAATTCACTGTAACTGTGCTTCCAAAAGGCGCAGGCTCGGAGAATATGTCGCAGATTAAGATGATGCTCCCCTCCGAAGTGGACAAAATCCCGGAGTTCGTAACCGAGGTCGTCAGAACTGCAGGCTCCCGTCCCTGCCCGCCGATTGTGGTCGGTGTTGGAATCGGCGGAACGTTTGATTCTGCACCTGCCCTTGCAAAGGAGGCACTTTTAGAGCCAATCGATTCTATGGATGAGTTCGAGCAGAGTCTCTGTGACCGCATTAATGAACTTGGAATCGGTGCAATGGGGCTTGGCGGAAAAACGACCGCGCTTGCGGTCAAAGTCAAACGCGGGGCATGCCACACGGCAAGTCTTCCGGTTGCGGTAAATATCCAGTGCTGGTGCTGCAGAAGAAAGAGGGTTGAGTTATGAAACTGACAACGCCGTTGGGGGATGAGGTTCTTTCCCTGAATGCAGGTGACCGGGTGCTTCTGTCAGGAACGGTCTACACCGCCCGTGATGAGGCGCACCTGAAAATTCAGGAGGCAGGTTTTCCCTTCGACCCGAAAGGGGCGGTGCTCTATCACTGCGGCCCGGTAATTCAGCATGACGAAGTGGTCGCGGCAGGCCCAACCACTTCCGCCCGCATGAACGCGCTCACCAAACCCATGCTTGACGCAGGCGTCCGCGGGCTGATTGGGAAGGGAGGTATGTCGGATGAGGTGGTCGAAGCGCTTCGCGGACGCGGGGTGTATTTTGCCTTCACCGGCGGATGCGCTGCACTTGCTGCATCCTGTATGAAGCTGAAAGGCTGTCACTATCCTGAGTTAGGGATGGCAGAAGCGGTCTGGGAGATTGAGCTGACGGATTTACCGCTCGTTGTCGCGATTGACTCGAAGGGGAAGAATCTCTTTAAAAGATAATTAGCCGGAATCTCAACACATAGGGGCTAAGCCGTTAGGCGCATGCCCCTCAGGGTCGCAAGGCGTCAGCCTTGCTCATGACTCGAGCATACTCTCGTCCGTCGCGGGCATACGGGCGATTGGAAAATAGCGACCACAAAGCGGCTGCGGGAGCAGCTCGCCGAAGGCGAGAGCGACTGGTCGCTGTCTGCGTTGTCTGCGGTTTTTTTTTTTCGAGTAAGGTTAGAGGCAAACCCCAAACCTTTCCTCCCCACATCTGCAAAAGCCTTATGGAACTTCCCCGCCAACATATATGGACAAGTATGGAAGCATCATCAATAGACCCCGGACTTCTTCAGCTCACGGAAATAATCTTAACCGCTGAAGCAGTCAACACCAACCCTGCATTAGAAGTAAATGATCTTCCCCCGCACCTTCGTGCCATCTTCTGCCCCGAAGCAGCAGGAGTTATCGCACGCCCGGTAACCATCAAAGAAGGTGTCTTAAAGTCCCATTTCCCAAGCCTTGCCGCACGCCAGCTTTTAGAGAACAGCAAAAACTCATACTTAATCGTCAATGATTTAAGCCAGTTCGGCGTCACCTCCTATCTTCCAGCTCTCAAATGGTACTTCCGCCACGTCGGCGCGGACATCATGAAAAATCCGGCATTAACCCTCTCGATTGAGACAGCCGGAGAGACCTCGGTATCCTACAGCGAAGCACGCCGTACTGTCCCGCTCTTCGAGGACACCGAAGAGGCACTCAAAGGAAAGATTGCCGCAGTCACCGAAAAGTCCGAGTCCATGAAGGAAGCGGTTGACTTAGTCATCCCGTATGCACCAAACGAGATTGAATTCTCTCTTGAGGACTTAGTCTGCAGTGACGAACAGCTCGCAATCGTCAAAAAGGTCCAGACCTC
>JAFZFW010000072.1 GCA_017555685.1 Methanocorpusculum sp. | reverse complement strand
CGACGGAAACCAGACACGCGACTTTGTGTTTGTGAAAGATGTAGCTCGGGCAAACATCTTAGCGATGGATTCTGATGTCTGCGGGTTGTTCAATATTGGAACCGGTGTTCAGACGTCTTTGAATGATTTGGCGAATCTGATTATGGATGCGGCAGGTGTTTGTGTGGAGGTGAAGTATGAAGCGGCACGGGAAGGAGATGTGCGGTATTCGGTTGCGGATATCTCGAAGGCTGGACATGAGTTGGGATATGTGCCGGAGTGGGATTTGAGCGAAGGGGTAAAAGAGACGGTGGAGTATTTTAGAGAAATTAGTGCGTCTTAATTTTCAAATCTCCAAAATCTCTTTTACCTATCCCCACCTTTATCCCTCCCCACACCCAATATATACCCCATGAAGTTTTCACGGGAAATCGAACTTCGCGGTCACATCGTTGACTCAGGAATCTTAGCAAAAGTCATGGACTTGGTTGTCGAATACAATGGCGACTTCGACACCGAAGAATTCAGCCTCGGCAGACAGAAAACCGACCCGAGCTATGCCAAGATGAAAATCGGCGCTGAAAGCGAAGAGCAGCTTATGCAGCTTATCAGCGAGCTTCGCCGCGTTGGTGCACTGGTTATCGGAGAAGAGGAAGTCTCCGTAAAAACTGTCCAGCGGGCAAAAGTTGCACCGGAAGGATTCTACTCCACCACCAATCACCCGACCCACATCCACTTCAACAATACCTGGATTCCCGTTGAAAACATGAAGATGGATGCCTTAATCGTGGTCAACAAAAAGGATATGACCGCAAAGTGTCTCGTGCAGGGCAAGCTCATGCCCGGAGATGTTGTGGTGGTCGGCGAAGAAGGTGTCCGCGTTGATTTCCCCGAGCGTCCGCGTGAGATGGGTGTCTTCGAGTTCATGGGAGGAGAGGTCTCATCTGAAAGACCGTCTCTTACTATGATTCGCCGTGTAGCTGCCGAAATCCTGCAGATGAAAAAGAACGGCAAGAAAGTAGCCTTAGTCGGTGGTCCGGCGATTATCCACAGCGGAGCTTCTGAAGCCGTTGCCGCGATGATTCGCGAAGGATACATCGACCTGCTCTTTGCCGGAAACGCACTTGCCGTGCATGACTTAGAGCACAACATCTTCGGCACCTCACTTGGTATGAATCTCAAAACCGGCGAGCTGGTGACCGGAGGCCACAGACACCATCTCTACACCATCAATAAAATCATGGAGGCAGGCTCAATCTATGCGGCAGTTGAGTCGGGTCTGGTTACCGGCGGCATTATGTATGAGTGTATCAAAAACGAGACGCCGTTTGTCTTAGCCGGTTCGATTCGTGACGACGGACCATTGCCGGATGTTATCCAGAACACCATCGATGCGCAGGATGCGATGCGCAAACACATCGTCGATCCGGACATGGGAATGATGCTCATGGTGGCAACGCTCCTTCACTCAATCGCTGTTGGAAACCTCCTGCCGTCTCACGTCAAGACCATCTGCGTGGACATCAACCCGGCATCGGTTACCAAACTCATGGACAGAGGAACCTCGCAGGCTATCGGTATGGTCAGCGACGCCGGAATCTTCCTGCCTAGCTTACTTGAAGCACTCCACGAGCTGGAAGCGGAGGAGTGATGCAGTACCGCTCCTTAAAAAATCTCAGCATCTCACAGCTCGGCTTCGGTGCCATGCGGCTTCCCATTATTGACGGAGACGAGAGCCGGATTGATGAAGAAGCAACCGCGGAGATGGTCTCCGCGGCCTTTGCTGCCGGCATCAACTATTTTGATACCGCATGGGGATACCACAGCGAAAACTCCGAGACGGTGATGGGCAGGATACTCAAAAACTATCCTAGAGAGAGCTTCTATCTCGCAACCAAATTCCCCGGCTACGATCCGGCAAACCTCAGCCGGATGGAGGAAATCTTCTCCCGCCAGATGGAAAAACTCCAGACCGATTATTTCGATTTTTACCTTGTCCACAATGTCTGCGAGTTAAACATCGACTACTACGTAAAGCCGGACCTCGTTGAGTTCCTGAAAGCACAGAAGGCCGCAGGAAAAATCCGTCACCTCGGTTTTTCCGTGCACGGCACGCTTGAGACCATGAATCGGTTTCTTGATGCGTTCGCTGACGACATGGAGTTCTGCCAGATTCAGCTCAACTGGTTCGACTGGGATTTCCAGGATGCAAAGGCAAAGGTGGAGCGCTTACGCGAACTTGCAATTCCCTTTATCGTCATGGAGCCGCTCCGGGGAGGAAAACTCGCTTCGCTTCCGGCAGATGCGGAAGAAAAACTGCGGGAACTTCGCCCGAACGAAACGATTCCTGCATGGTCGTTCCGCTATCTGCAGGGTTTTGATGATGCATTCGTCATCCTTTCCGGGATGTCGAACAAAGAACAGCTTGACGCAAACATCAAAACGTTTGCAACGTGTGAGCCGACCACCGAAGAAGAGAATGCAGTACTCTACAAAATTGCAGACTCCTTAAACACCGGCGTCCCGTGTACTGCCTGCCGCTACTGCGTGAGTTCGTGTCCTGCAAAACTGGATATCCCAAGACTCCTGCAGATCTACAATGAGTTCAAATTCACCAACGGTGGCATCATCGCAAAACTTGCGCTCGCGGCACTGCCGGAAGACAAACAGCCGGCTGCCTGTATTG
>JAFZFW010000071.1 GCA_017555685.1 Methanocorpusculum sp. | reverse complement strand
ACTGTACTCAGATACGCGAGTTCTCGGGAACTAGTCAACGCTGCAACCCCCTTCCTTTTGTTGAAACATTCTTTACTGTAATCTAAACCCGAAAAGCGAAAGCTTTCGTAATTCTTCGAAATCACCGAAAAACTCTTTTGTCACATCTCCAAAGAGAAGCCTTATATTCATTTCAATTCAGAAATCAAACGCTATTTTGCCTCGAAATGAACCTATTTAATATCACGAATCATTATATCATTCATGAAACCTACAACTGCACTCCTTGCAGCAGTCTGTGTCCTCTTCCTCGTATTCGGCGCAGGCTGCATCAGTTTCAGCCAGCCGGACCCAAACGGCACCATCTGGAAACTCGAAAGCTTCGGACAGGACAACAGCGCACCAACCGCACCAATCTCCCTCTCCTTCAACAACGGCGTAATCTCCGGCTCTTCCGGCATCAACACCTATGCAGGAAGCTACACCGTCAGCACCTCTGACGGCAAACTCTCCTTCACCGGCATCGCCTCAACCAAAATGGCAGGCCCCGTCGGCCTCATGAACCAGGAAACCGCCTACCTCTCCGCCCTTGGACAAACCGCATCCTACACCATCTCCGGCGAAACCTTAACCCTCAAAGACGCAAACGGAAACACCCTCTTAACCTTCACCAACCCGCTTGCAGACACCGCCTGGAAACTCATCTCCTACACACCGGCAGGCAAAACCGCACAGCTCAACGCAGCAGGATTTGTCAGCATCATGTTCGAACCGAACAACGAACTCACCGGAAACACCGGCATCAACACCTACAGCGCAACCTGGAAACTGAACGGCAACACACTCGACATCAGCCAGCCGTCCACCAGCAAAATGCTCGGCCCGCAGTTCATGGAAGACCAGGAATCCGACTTCATCTCCCTTCTCGGCAGTGTTGCAGGATTCACCCTCTCCGCAGGACAGCTTGACCTCACCGACGCAGCAGGCGTCCCGATCATGAGCTTCGAACAGATCCTTCCGGGAACCTCCTGGCAGCTCATGCAGATCAACGGAGAAAACATCGAAACCAACATCCAGACCACACTCACCTTCAACGAAGACGGCACCATCAGCGGACAGGCTCCGGTCAACCGCTTCGCCGGCCAGTGGCACCAGCATGGTGTCGAAGGACTCACCTTCAGCAACGTTGCAGCAACCATGCTCATCAGCTACGACTCCTTCGCATCCAACACCGAACAGCAGTTCTTCGAAATCCTCAACTCAGTCACCAGCTACACTGCTGCAGACAACAGCTTAACCCTCAACGCTGACGGCGTCAACTCCTTACAGTTCGTCCCGGTCTATCAGGACATCCTTGGCGGATCATCCTGGTACCATGCAGACAACTCTGCCGTTACTCTCAGCTTCTCCCCGGACGCATCTCAGATCTTCGGCCAGGGCCCGGTAAACACCTTCTCTGCAGCCGTCACCTACGAACAGTACGGTGAAGTCTCCATCTCCAACTTCATCTCTACCAGAATGAGCGGAACGCAGACACAGATGAACGCCGAACAGGCATTCTTCAACATCGTCGAAGACCTCGAGTCCGTCTCCTTCAACGACGGCCAGCTGGTATTAACCGACGGCGTCAACTTCCTCTACTTCAACCCGCAGCAGAACTAAACAGGGCTTCACCCCTGTTTCTTCTTTTCTTCAGCTATTTTCTAAAAAAGGAATATGTGTAATTATTTTCGCAGTCAAAGCCAGATTTATATGATTTTGCGGTCAAGAATATGGTATGAAAGGCACCGGAAAAATATTTTCAGCACTTACTCTGGTTCTTGTCGGAGCAGTGATTTGTGCAGGTTGTATCAGCTTTGACCCGTCATCCCCGTCGATTACCGGGCACTGGGTTCTGGACAGCGACGAGCGTATCTCCATCACCTTTTACCCGGACGGCACGTTCGGCGCACGGGCACCGGTGAATGGATTAAGCGGTTCGTACACGGTAAGCGGAGATAAACTGCTGATTGGCGAGGGGATTATCCGGACACTGGTGGCCGGAAGCGAAGCTGATATGCAGGCTGAGGATGTATTCCTTGCGGGACTTCAGAATGCGGCTCTCTGGAAGATTGTTGATAATAAACTCTTCCTTGCAGATGCAGACAATCAGATTCTCTTCATCTTCAGTGCATCTCTTATCGGCGAGTGGGTTTTAACGGATGATTCTTCAGTCTCTATCACGTTCAATGGTGACGGTACGGTACATGGTCATGCCCAGATTAATCACTATGGCGGACAGTACTTCATCGACGGCTCTTCCCTTTCCTTTGGCGAGGGTTTCGAGATGACGGAGATGGCAGGATCTGCTGCGGATATGAAGGCTGAGGATGAGTTTATCGCTGCGTTACGCGCGACTGCCGGTTTTGTGTTTGAGAGTGACTGGCTTGTCCTTGTGGATGAGAACGGCAGACATCTCTTACACTTCGGGAGAGTGTAAATTATACCATATCTTTTTCGCGTGTATGTTTGGATTTGCGCGCGCACAACTGAAAATAAAAATAGTTAGAATTACTCCTGCTTTGCGCAGAAGTGTCCCGCGATGAACTCGCGGATAAGATGGGCGGCAACCATCGCTGTCTGCCCCTGATCATTCGGCAGAACCTCAACATAATCAAAGCCTACCGCATTCTTCGAAAGACGTCTGATAACAGCTCTGACATCCTTCGGCGTCAGACCAAACGGCTCCGGTGTTCCAAGACCCGGCGTCATACAGCAGTCAATCGCATCCGCATCAATCGACAGATAGAGAGAATCATCCCCGATAAGGGCTGCAACCTCATCTAAGATTGCACGAATGCCGCGCTCCTCCACATCATCAGCCGTATACAGATGATAATGCTCGCGGGCATAGGCGAACTCCTCCTGACAGCCGCTTCGAGCCCCGATAATTACAATATTCTCAACCGTTTCCGACACACGTGCGGTTACACAGTCATGGTTAAAGGGCGAACCCCGGTACTCATCCTGCATATCCAGATGTGCATCACAGACCACGTACCACTTTGGCTTCAGCGTCTGCACCGCACCAATTGTCACTGAATGCTCGCCGCCCATCATGATCGGAATCTTCTCATCCTTCATGAGGTCAGACACGGCGTCAGCTACCTGCTCAACCATTAAGTCCGGCAGGCACTCAACATACATATCGCCCATATCATGGACTGAGACATCAGTCATCTCTAAGTCATAGAACGGCAGATACGTCTCGATGTTATAGGAAACCTGACGGATAGCAAGCGGAGCATCCCGGCAGCCGGCCTTAAATGACGTCGTCCCGTCAAACGGCACACCAAACAGTACGTAATCAGCTGAGCTGTACTCTGCGTCAGCATCAGCAAAAAGAGTTGTGGAAAAAGACTGCATACCTCTGCAGACTTTTTAGAGGTCAAGCTTACGCTTGCCGAGAGACTCAATGTATGGAACTTCCTGAGCCGGCTGGAAGGTTGCAACGATGTCATCGTCGACAACAAGCTCGAAGTTGTTGAAGTCCTTCATGTCCATAAAGGTAACAACATTTCCTGCGATGGTCAGAATCTGTCCGGTCTTTCTCTCGACAATCGGTGCGTAGACAGTTGCAGAGGTCGGGTTGACGATAGAACGCTTCTGTCCGTCGAAGATACCGACAACATCAAGTCTTGCCTTTGCTGCTCCGTGCTTTCCCGGCTTGGAGATGGAGATGCTCATAATTTTGCATGGCTCGTCGTCAACAACAACGTAACGGCCTTCTTTCAGTTTTCCAACTTCAGTCTGTTCCTTCATTGTATATCTAACATAATTATGGGAAGTAATTCCTTATGAGTGTTACGACTATTAGTCTCCAAACAGCGGGCAAGGATTCAAAAACCTT
>JAFZFW010000070.1 GCA_017555685.1 Methanocorpusculum sp. | reverse complement strand
TTGTTATCAAAGTCGTTTCTCAGATTGACAGCGTAAATGAGGATGTGGCATGGGATCTGGACAAAATTGCCCGCCATCTCCACGCTGTTCCGATTATCATCGGAGAACGCGCCCGTGATATTCCTTTAGAACGCGGTGCGATTTATCTCCGTTATGGAATTAATGCAATTTCTCCTGCCACACTCTACGATTACCTGGCAGAAGGAGAACTCCCGCTGGTCTATGCATCACCCGGTGGTCTCTATGTCAATATTGATGCAGACCGTCTTCGCGAACTTCGGGAAAACATGTCGATGTCGTTAGGAGACCTTGCCCATGCATTGGGTGTCTCCCGGCGTACGGTCAGCAAATACGAAAGCGGAATGGGAACCACTCTGGAGATGGCTATGCGTCTGGAAGAGTTCTTCGACGATGATATTGTGATGCCTATCGATCTGTTGAACTATGTTCCGGTCGAAGAAGAGCGTGTTCCGGCGTCTCTGCCGTCTGCCCATACCGAAGGAGAAAATCAGGAGAAGCCTGAAGAGCATCTGCGCTCAATCGGCATCAGCGTCCATGAACTGCGGCGTGCGCCGTTCCATGCGTTTGCGGTATTCGAAAACGAAACGATTCTCACCTGTTACGGAACTCCGCAGAAGACCGTTCAGCGTGCCGAGCTTTTAGGAAACATCTCCCAGATCTCCGGCACCCATTCGCTGTGTGTTGTAACTGACTACAGCAAGGAAAAGAAGATTGGTTCAACTCTGGTCATTGGAGACAAGAGGCTTAAGGATGTGGAAGACGGTGAGGATTTACTGTCCATGGTTGCGGAGAGGAAATAAATGACGGAAGAAAAACCTATTGACCATCCGCGTCTGATTCTTGGCGCTGTCGGCCTCGCACTCGGCATTGCAGTACTGGTACTTTCTCTTCTTGACGCGGTCAGACCGGAAACTGCAGTGCTGTTCCTCTCAGTTTCTGTTATCTGCTTTGGTCTTTCCGCTCTTCTTCCCCGGAGGGAATAATGTTTTACGAGCTCTATGAGAAACACATCAAAGACGGGATTTCTGTTTTTCCTGCGGAGCTGTGTCTCATGCTTACCGGGGATGAGCTTGCAGCAGATACAGAGAAACTCATCTCGATGCTGCACTGGGTGCAGGAGTTTCCGGCAATTCAGCGGTTCATCATTCACATCAGTGCAAAATCCGCTGATGTCTCGGCACTGGTTTCCCGGATGGCAGAGCATGCTGCCGTCCGCGTCAGTACGCCGGATGGAGAAGAAATCTGCGGTTCCGGTCCGCTGGAAGTTCTCCTGGTTGTCGGCAACTGCGGCAGAAAAGAGATTGCCGATGCGGTCTTACGGATTGCTGCAGAAGGTCTTCGCCCGGAAGACATCACTGAAGAAACCCTTGAATCTCATCTCCGCTATCAGGTAACGCCGGACTTTGTCATCAAGACTGGCGGAAACCACTTAACGGACTTTTTAATCTGGCAGTCGGTCTACTCGGAGTTGTTCTTCTGCGATGTCAACTGGGCAAAATTCCGCCGGGTTGACTTCCTGCGTGCACTGCGTGATTTCCAGTCCCGCCAGCGCCGGTTCGGTAAGTGAGAACCATTATATATTCTCACATCAAACCCCTTTTTGCGTATGTCGCTTCGAGATTTTCTTCATCCGAAAAGTGAAGGTGCATCATTTGTCAGAGACATTCTGATAATCCTGCTGATTGTAGCCGGTATCGGTATTGTTCTCTTTGGTGTGTCCGGAACATGGCCTGCCTTAGTCGCTGTTGAGTCGGGAAGTATGGAACCGAATCTTCCAACCTACAGTCTGGTTTTTGTCGTGGATGAAAACCGCTTTGGCGAATGGATGACACAGGAGGAAGCAGAAGCGGCAGGTGCCTCAAAAGTTTTCAATGAGTATGGCGATGTAATTGTGTACCAGCCCAATGGTATTACTGGTGTAACTCCGATTATTCATCGGGCAATCACTACAGTTACGAAAGAAGAGTCCGAAGCACTCGGCTTTACCGGAGATGCAGCACATGCCGGAGTTATCACCAAAGGTGACAACCCGGTAACAAACCCCTATCCCGACCAGTTCGGCAGTTTCCCGGGATACGGCATCTCCCGCATGGAGCCGGTGAAGGAAGAGTGGATTGTCGGCAAAGCTGTCTTTGCCGTTCCGCTTATCGGATGGGTGCCCC
This sequence comes from Methanocorpusculum sp., assembly GCA_017555685.1. Classification (GTDB taxonomy): domain Archaea; phylum Halobacteriota; class Methanomicrobia; order Methanomicrobiales; family Methanocorpusculaceae; genus Methanocorpusculum. The sequence goes on along the minus strand of JAFZFW010000070.1, from coordinate 14,877 downwards.
TCCATCTGATCGAAAGTATCCTGATTGCTGCGGTAATTATTGTCTGCATTGAGGCTATAAGCAGAGTTCTTGCAAAACGCAGGAACAGGAAGAGGTAATCATGAACGTTAATACTATTCTTTCCGATGTCCTTGGCGGGGCAAGAATGAGTGAAGAGGACGCTGCATTCTTATTCGGTCTGAAAGGACGCGATGTCTGGAAAGTAGCGGATGCGGCAGATGAGATGCGTGAGCGAAAAGTCGGCGACACGGTGACGTATGTCCGCAATATGAATATTCATCTGACCAATATCTGCAAGAACCGCTGCGGGCTGTGCGGGTTCGGCAGAAAGCCCACTGAGCCGGATGCATTCTGTTTCACGGATGAGGAGTTCCGTGAACACTGCCATGATGCTCTTTCAAAGAATGTCACTGAAGTCTGTTATCTTGCAGGCATCCACCCGGCATTTACGATTGAGAGTTACGAAAATATCATCAGTACATTCCATGAGGTAATCCCGGGGGTGCATGTGCATGGCTGCAGCCCGGATGAGATTTTGTATGCGGCAGAAAGAAGCGGCATCACGACCAAAGAGGCGCTCATCCGCTTAAAGGCGGCAGGTCTTGGATCGGTGCAGGGAACGGCAGCAGAGATTCTGGTTGACCGTGTCAGGAAGATTATCTGCGAAAAGAAGCTTCCGACAGCCGAGTGGGTCAGAATCATCCGTGAGGCGGCAGACCTTGGTTTTAAGGCAACGTCTACTATCATGTACGGTTCGGTGGAGACAGATAAAGAGCGTGCCGAGCACTTACGTATCCTTCGTGACCTGCAGGATGAGACACATGCATTCGAAGAGCTTGTGCCGCTTTCCTTCCTGCACAAGAACACGCCTTTGGAGCAGGCAGGTATTGTAAATCACGGAGCAACCGGAAGACAGGATGTGCTGCTGGTTGCAGTATCCCGTCTTTTCATGGACAATGTAACCAATATCCAGGTTCCCTGGTCGAAGATCGGGCAGAAGATGACTGAGGTCTGTCTGATGGCCGGCGGAAATGATGTGGGTGGTACGATGTTTGTGGATTCCTTATCCCGCGAGGCAGGAACCGCAGAAGGTACTGACTACTTCAGTCCCGAAGAGATGCAGATAATGTGTGCGGATATGGGTCGTGTCTTAAAACAGAGAGATACGCTCTACCATATTCTCTAAATCTCCCAATCCTTTTTTTCTTTTATCTCTCTTTCATCTCGGAACAAATACACTAAGCAAAATTGCGTGAAATATGTGAGAAAAGACATGCGGGGTTCGAGAGGTGCCGCAGGTGACTCGAAGATCGAGCATGGATTTTCGAACGAATGAAATGAGTGAAAAAAGACATGCGGGGTTCGAGAGGTGCCGCAGGTGACTCGAAGATCGAGCATGGATTTTCGAACGAATGAAATGAGTGAGAAAAGACATGCGAGGGGAGGGATTCGAACCCGCGAACGACTTTCGAGCAGATCTTGAGTCAGCCTCCGTTGGCCACTTGGATACCCTCGCAAAAAGTGCTAGTATATATTTGCGGGAATCTCTTATGAAGGTTTGTACATTCGAAAATACTGCATGTACTGCGGGTACCGGTGGTGCCGGGTTCGGGTGATTGGGGGAATCGTAGTCTCTCACATTTGAGAAAATTATTTATGTATGTACGTCGTATATGTATATCCCTTATAGGAAGCGAGGTGGGGTAGTCAGGAGATCCCGTCGGGCTCATAACCCGAAGACCAATGGTTCAAATCCATTCCTCGCTATGTTTTTTGTACTCTTCTTAGCATAATTATCAGGTATCATTCACGATTCTCTGTATTTTTTTGATACGGCTTCAGATACAGCGTTTCTTCCTGTATTTCCAAAAACCAGGTGCCTGGCCGTGCTCCTTTTTCCGGCTGAATTCTGTTCTGTCTTTGGTTCTTTTGCTGTTGCAAAAGCCTCTGCGCGTTTTAGAGAAGGGAAAGCAGAATGTCCACTGCGGATATACCGAAGAGGGCGAGGATGAGTCCTGCTGTCAGCGGCACCAGAAGCGGTATGCCGACCGTTACCCAGACTGTATCGCATTTTTCCAGCAGGGCACGTGTCTGTGCATAACGCTCCGGATCTTCCCGGAGGTTTCGGGTATTCCGTTCAGGATTTCCCCGCAGGGAAAAGAGTGACTCCCGCAGTCTGACAAACTCTTTTACCACCTGTCCGTTTTCTGTACGAATCGTTTCTGCCAGGAATCCGAACTGCTCGTGCGCACGGCATCCGGCCACGGGTTTACCTGAGCACATCAGCCAGAAGGGCGCCCGGTTTCCTTTGCAGAGGTTGTATATCAGGCAGAGTCCCGGAACAAACAGCGAAAGGATTCCGGCATTAACCAGAGTGGAAACTGCAAGTGAGGGAAAAATCCAGTGGGCAAACGGCGTGACAGGTACCGTAAGTGAGAGCAGAATCAACGCCTTTGCATCTGCTTTTCCAAACATCCCGAGAAGTGCGAACACTGCACACAGTGCGGCAAAGAGAATCGAGAGAAGAAGAACCGGCAGCGCTTCTGCCTGCAGATGTTCCATCCAGAAAATTACCGCACAGATGCCGCCGAATACTGCCGCCGGATACCAGACTGCACGGTATACCGTCCGGGTTTTCCAGTCCTGCCAGGCTGCAACCAGGAACGTGAGCAGAACCGCTGCGGCTGACAGACAAAGCGGCAGAGAAAACATACTGTATCTATTCGTTTGGCACTGCAATAATTTTTGCTCTTTCTTCAGCCAGTTTGTGAAGTTGAATTTGGCATGTCAGGGGTGGGTGTGATAGCTCTTTATAGCATGAAGACCTAAATTACCGCATGGTAAATATCGAAGATTTTGAGAGAATCTCCACTGAGTTAAAAGAGCTTCTCGGTCTCGAAGGCTCCCCGGTTGCTATTAAAATCGTAACTTCCGCTGAAGACATTCCGGAAGGAATCCCGGAACTCGAAGAGCCGAACCGTCACTGCCGCATGGTTTCCCTTGCCCGTGAAGGACAGGTATTCTACGCAACCGATGCCAAACACCAGTGCGGAGGTGGAGCATGGGCTCTTGGTCTTCGTGAGAAGGGTGCAACCTTAAAGACCGGACAGCACTACTTCAAACTCGGCAAGTATGATACCATCAACGCATCCAGAAGAACCATGGCGGGCGTTCCAAACCTTCCGCAGGAGACGTATGCAACGCTCTACGCTCCGCTTGAGAAAGCAAACTTCGAACCGTCGGTTGTTCTTATCTTCGCAAAACCAATGGCAATGTTAAAGCTTGCACAGAGCACGCTTTGTAAACTCGGCGGCAGAATCTATCCTGAGTTTGCCGGAATCCAGTCCATCTGCTCGGACACAACGGCATATGTTCTTGCAAGCGGCAAGCCGAACTTCTCTCTTGGCTGTGACGGTTCCCGCAAATTCTCCGGCATCAAAGACGAGGAAATGGTTGCCGGTTTCCCGATTGAGCTCATCGCAGAAATTGCCGGGAGTTTACAGAAAGTAACATCCGCTCCGGGCTCAAAGAAATAACCCTCCCTTTTTTTGCCGCCTACCTGGTGACTGTCTCCCCAAACACTGATATCAGTATAGTTCAAATATATAGTTATTATGGACTTTGGCGGAAGAACAATTGGAAAAGAGACCTACATCGCACCAAACGCAACCCTTGCAGGCGATGTACATCTCGGAGATAACGTCACGATTCTCTTCGGCGCTGTTCTCCGGGCTGACATGGACTCGATTACTGTCGGTGACGGCTCAAACGTGCAGGACAATGCCGTAATTCACGAAAGCGTGGGAAAGCCGGTTGTTATCGGGAAGAATGTCTCCATCGGACACGGAGCCATTATCCACGGAGCAACGATCGAGGACAACTGTCTGATCGGGATGGGAGCTATCGTCTTAAATGATGCAAAAATCGGCGAAGGCTCTCTGGTTGCCGCAGGCGCCCTTGTCTCCGAGAGAAAGGAAATCCCACCGCGTTCTCTGGTCATGGGCGTCCCTGGCAAAGTTGTCCGCGAGTTAACCGAGGAAGAGGTCGCGGCAAACATCAGAAACGCACAGACCTATGTCGGCGTCGGGCAGAGGTATCTCCATGAGTAACGTCGTCGTTGTCGGCGGCGGTGTTGCCGGAATTCAGGCGGCAATGGATCTGGCAAACCATGGAGTACACGTCTATATCGTTGAGCGTGAGCCGTCGATTGGAGGTCACATGGCCATGCTCGACAAAACATTCCCGACCAACGACTGTTCCATGTGTATCTTATCGCCAAAGATGGCAGAGGTCTCCCGCCACAAAAATATCACTATCCTGACCTTGGCCGAAGTCGAAAAGATTGAAGGAACCGCCGGAAACTTCACCGTCACTGTTACCAAATACCCAAGATATGTAAACGAAGCGGACTGTACCGGATGCGGTGAATGTATCGAGGTCTGCCCGGTTGAAGTATACAATAAATTCGATGCCGGCTTAGGCGTCAGAAAAGCAATCTACAAACCCCACGCACAGGCAGTGCCGAACTTAGTTGTCCGCGATGCATTCCACTGTATCGACTGCGGTCTCTGCTATGATGAGTGCGGGAAAAATGCTGTCCTGAAAACCACCGAAGACAAAGTCAGGACCATCGAGATTTCCGCCTCTTCGGTCATTATCGCGACCGGATACACGCTCTTTGACGCCCGGAAAAAGTCCCAGTTCGGCTACCTGCGCTACGCAGATGTTATCACAAGCCTTGAGTTCGAGAGAATGATTAACGCCGGAGGTCCGACCAGAGGAGAACTGCGCCGGCTCTCAAACGGTGAGACTCCGAAGAGTGTCATCTTCGTCCAGTGTGTCGGCTCCCGGGATGCGGCACAGAAGAGAAACTTCTGCTCCTGCGTCTGCTGTATGTATGCGATGAAGAATGCCATGCTCATCAAAGAGCACTACCCGGACTGCGAAGTCTCGATTCTCTATAATGATGTCAGAGCCTACGGTAAAGGCTACGAAGAGTACTTTGAGCGGGCAAAGAACATGGGTGTTTCCTTCATCAGATCATTTGCCGGCAATGTGCAGAAGACCAACGACCGTCTGGTGCTCCCGATCGAAAACACCGAAACCGGCGAGTTCCTCAATCTGGAAGCAGACCTGGTTGTTCTCTCGGTTGGTATGTCTCCTGAGCCGGACACCGTGCGCCTTGCACAGTCCCTTGGCATCAGCATGGATGCAAGCACCTTCTTAACTGCGGAGAATCCCTTCTCGCCTGCAGTAAGCAGTGCTCCTGGAATCTTCCTTGCCGGAACTGCTCTTGCACCAAAAGACATCCCTGACTCGGTTGTGTCCGGCGGTTCGGCTGCGGCAAAGGCATTCCTCTGCACCATGGAGCGTGGGGAGTAATGGTTCAGAAGCGCACAAACGGAAAAAAGCCGGTTATCAGCGAGGAGAAAACGCTCTGGTGGGATGACGAGCAGAGCTGCATCATGGCTGTCGACCAGACGCTTCTTCCAACTGAGTACAAAGTCATCGAGATCAGAACCGTCAATGCTCTTGCCGATGCAATCCGCCGTCTTGCAATCCGCGGAGCACCGGCATTAGGTGTTGCCGGAGCATTCGGCGTCGCACTTTCCGCCCGGGCATGCGAGTCCGATGTGGAGTTTGAGGAAACCATCGCGACAGACGCGGCAGAACTCATCAACACCCGCCCGACAGCGGTTAACCTCTCCTGGGGCGTCAAAAAAGTTCTCATGAGCATGGAGAATCTCCCGCCGGAGATGGCAAAGATTATGGCGCTCTTTGCGGCAAAGAAAATCGCAGAAGACGACACCAAAATCTGCATGGACTTAGGCAGAAACGGTGCCAAACTGCTTCCGCAGATCGGAACTGTTCTGACGCACTGCAACGCCGGCGCTCTTGCCTGCTCCTCCTGGGGTACTGCTCTTGGCGTTATCCGCTCTGCCTGGAAGATGGGAAAGAACATCTCTGTGGTCTCCTGCGAGACCAGGCCGCTTCTGCAGGGTTCAAGACTTACTGCCTTTGAGCTTGCCCGTGATAAGATTCCGGTAACGACCATCATCGACTCCGAAGCCGCATACCTGATGCAGCAGGGAAAGATTGATGCAGTAATTGTTGGAGCCGACCGGATTACCAAAGACGGTGTGTTCAACAAGATTGGAACGTATATGCATGCAATCTGTGCAAAGCATCACAACATCCCGTTCTATGTTGCAGCTCCGGCATCGACCTTTGATCTTGATGCGGAGATGAAGGATGTGACAGTCGAAGAACGCGGACGTGCAGAAGTTGCCGCACTCTTTGGAAAGACCACTGTTCCGGAGAATGTCCCGGTGGTAAACTATGCGTTCGATGCAACGCCGCTGGATTTAGTCAGCGCAATTATCACCGAGAAAGGCGTCTTCTATCCGCCGTATGATTTCAGTGAGCTGAAATGATTACGGATTATCTGCCTGTAGCAATCTTCGACGCTCCGGTCTGGAACTCGATAGTCTTCCTCTTAGGAGAACTCGTAATCATTATCCTCATCCTGTGGATTATTCTCTCGTTCCTGATCGGCTTTTTAATCGCGCTTTCGATTAAGAAGAAAAAGATGTACCTCCCCCATCTTCTCCGTCCGGTTCTGACGCTCATGGAGGGAACTGTCAGGCTGGTCTGTCTGATGTTTGGTGTGGACTCTACGCAGCTGATGGAGTTCCTGATTAAGATTGACAACCAGATGAACTACTCGGCATTTGCCAAAGTGCCGGTGGAAAAGCGTGCAGTGTTTATTCCGCTGTGTCTGCGTTCTGCCAAATGTCCGGCACGGTTATCCCCGGATGTCGGTATCTCCTGTATCTCCTGCGGGAAATGCCCCTTAGGCGATGCAATCCCGGTTCTGAAGGATGCCGGATATATGACCTTCATTATCCCTGGTTCGACCTTTATCAAACGCCTGGTAAAGAAGTACCGTCCGCAGGCGATGATTGGTGTCGGCTGCCTGATGGAGGTAAAAGAGGGTCTGGAGCTCGGACGCAAGATTTCGATGACGACAATCGGTGTTGTTACTACCACTGACGGCTGTGTTGAGACAACAATGGATTATGATATGCTGATGAAGGCAGCATCCATTGGTCTTGCAACTGAACTGCGGATGCCGGAAAAGCAGTAAGGTTTGGATAGGGGTATTCCCCTATCTTCAGACAGTATTTGCAGGTATGGTTCTTTTGCGACAGTATGCGCTGGTGTTATTTACGGTCTGATTTTTTTGGTGCGGCAGATGCGTTGGATACTGGTTCCTTCTTTGCGGTCTGCTTTGCCTGTTTGTCTTCTTTTTTGTGTGTTGGCATGTGAATGGATCACTTCTTTTTCGGGAATGCTGAATGGTTTTTTCCGTTCTCTTCCCTGTTACATAGATTGGCGCAGAAGGATATAGGGTTTCATATCGAAGCATATTCTGCCTGAACCTGTGCTGTTAAATAGCTGTGAGACCAAATCTTTGGTATGGTTTCCTTAGAAGAGTTGGAAGCAGCGGTTGTCCGTCTTGCAAAAGAGAATGAGGAGTTGGAAGAACGCGTGCGTGAGCTGGAACTGCAGGTGGGGCTGCTTACGGAAAGAAGCATGCGGGGAAGCTGTTCTTCGTGCCACCTCGGCTAATATATCTTCTTTTTTACCGCCACGCCGCGAACCTCTGCAGAACGGACCGCAGAAATCCTTCAACCTGTTCGGGGATGTCCTGCTCTGCTGCTTCTGCGGCCTCCAGTAACACCTGCTGGCTGTCAACTGCCGAATCGGCTGAAAGAATCCGTACATAGCTTCCATCCGGCATCATCAGGCGTGCTTTTACTGTGTCTGCGAGATTTGTTTCCAGAATCCCTCTGAGTTTCTCTTTTACGGCTGTGCTGTAGACAGGGCATGCCACCTCCACGCGGCGCTCGGTATTTCTGGTCATAAAATCCGCCGAGGCAATATACATCCGTTCAGAATCTCCTGCGCCGAATACATATATCCGCGAGTGTTCCAGAAACCGTCCGACAATACTGCGGACAGTAATGTTTTCAGTAACGCCCGGGATGCCCGGCAGAAGACAGCATATGCCGCGGATAATCAGATTTACCTGCACACCGGCGGCTGATGCCTTCTGCAGATGCTCAATGATATCCACATCCGTCAGCGAGTTAATCTTTACCAGGATACGTCCTGCATCGCCTTTTGCGGTCTCCTCATCGATTAACCGGAGAACAGTCTTTTTCAGGCTCACCGGAGACACCAGCAGATGCGTGTACTCTCCGGCGAGATTTCCCAGAGCCATGTTGCGGAAGAACTCGTTTGCCTCGCGTCCAAGCTCCTGATTTGCCGTCATCAGCGAAACATCCGTGTACTGCTCGGCGGTTCGTTCGTTGTAGTTTCCCGTGCCAATCTGCGTATAGTAGCGAATGGAACTCTTCTCTTTGCGGGTAATCAGGCAGACCTTCGAGTGAATCTTGTACTCCTCAAATCCGTAAATAATCCTGCAGCCTGCATCCTCCAGCCGTTCTGACCAGTCGATGTTGTTCTGTTCATCAAACCGTGCCCGAAGCTCGATAAAGACAGTAACGTCTTTTCCGTTTTCTGCTGCCCGGCAGAGATAATCCACCAGCTTTGTCTTGCGGGCAAGACGGTAGATGGTGATTTTAATGGAGATGACATTTTTATCATTTGCGGCCTCCTTTATCAGCCGCAGAAACGGCGCCATACTCTCGAAGGGATACGACAGGAGAATATCGCGCTTTGCAAGCTGCTTGAACAGTGGGTCATTGGAAACACCTGCAGTCCGGCACGGGGTAAACGGTTTGTAGAGCAGATTCTTCTGCTCGTCTCCTGCAAGATTGAACGCATAGGAAAGCTTGAGCGGGGCACGGGAGACAAACACCTGTTCCGCGCTCAGTTCCAGGGTCTCGCAGAGATAGCGGGAGAACTCTGCTGTTACCGGGGAGTTTAGTTCCAGACGCACTGCTGCCAGACGCCGGCGTTCATAGAGCAGGCGCTGCATCTTCTCGCGGAAGTCCTGGTTCACATCAAATGCCTCGTCATCCGGGTTGATGTCAGCGTTTCTGGTGATGCAGAGAATTGTCTTCTCTGCTATCCGGTACATCGAAAACAGGCTTTCCACATTATCGAGGATGATGTCCTCGATTCTTACATACCGCAGACCTTTGCCCGGAATCCGCACGATGTCCGGAAGCGATGCCGGGATGGGGATGACACCAAAGAGCGTCTTCTCTCCTTCCCGCAGCATTGCGCCAATATGCAGGACTTTGCTTTGCAGATGCGGGAAGGGATGATGGGAATCAACAATCTGCGGAGAAAGAATGGGGGCAGCCTCCTGCTCGTAATACTTCCGGATAAACCGGTACTCCTCGATACTGAGTTCTGCAATCGAGAGATTGTAAACACCGGCTCTGCGAAGTTTCTGCTCAACGGTGAAGTAGACGGTATCGCGTTTTTCGATTAACGGATGTACACTCGCATAGAGTTTATCGAGCTGTTCTTCGGGTGTCATGCCGGTCTTGGAATCGAGCGCTTCTGCGTTGACTGATTTCAAATCAAAGAGGCTGCCGACCCGGATCATGAAGAATTCATCAAGATTGCTTGTAAAGATGGAGAGAAACTTCAGCCGTTCCAGAAGCGGCACTGATTCATCAGCCGCCTCGGCGAGAACCCGTTCATTGAACTTCAGCCAGGAAAGTTCCCGGTTCTGCATGTACTCTGCCGGCATCAGAGAACTCCTCGTTCCTGCAGGCGTGCCTGCAGATATCCTTCCTTCACTCCGGAGGTGCTGACGGTAATCTCTGCAATATTCCACTTCTCTGCAATCGTGCTGAGGATGAGCAGTCCCGGAATGAATGTGTGAATCCGCTCCGGGGCTGCTTTCAGGACAGCTTTTGCCAGAAGATCGTGTTTTACGGTCCGGATGAGCAGGAGCTTCTCTATCGGGATGCGTTTTTTGGGCAGCGTTTCCCCGAACAGTTCCTGATAGACTTTAACTGCCGCACGAATTGAGCCGCCTACTCCGCAGATAACTGCCGGAGTTCCAACTCCCGGGACCGCTTCGAGTGCGGAAAGTACTGCGGCAGTGATTGCCTTCTCCTCTTTTTCGGTCGGCAGGATGTTTTTCACGAAGGACGAGTATGCGGTAAGGGAACCAAGCGGGATGGAACTGCTTGCGGTGATGCGCATCTCTTCATAGAATACAAACTCGGTACTGCCTCCTCCGATGTCGATAACCAGTCCGCCCGGCTCATCCACAGACTGCATCGCACCATAGTAATCATACACTGCTTCCTCTTCTCCCGAGAGGATATGAATGTCAAACCCGCACCGGTCTTTTACTGCTGCACAGACCTCTTCGGCGTTGTCAATATTCCGCAAAGATGCAGTTGCGATACAGAACAGCTCTTTTACCTGAACATATTCCAGAATGCGACGGAACTCATCAAGAACTTCCACGGTTTTTCCGATGCCTTTATCGGTCATGCGGCCTTTTTTGACATATCCGGCAAGTCCTGCAGTGAATTTCTTGTTCAGCATAGGCTGTATTGTTCCGCCTGTGATATTGTAGAGCATGAGACGAATGGTATTTGAGCCTATGTCGATTATTCCATACATCTTTGAATATAGGTTTCTCGGAATTGGATATAAATCTCCTGAAGGGGGAAGGAAAATACTATCATCTCTTCCCGTTCAATACTGTATACTCTATGTTCCTCGGGCTCGATGATACGGATTCTCCGGATGGGATGTGTACTACATACCTTGGCGCACTCATAGCGCAGGCTCTTGCAGAGCGCGGCTGTGTTGTCAAAAATATGCGTTTAATCCGTCTGAATCCGAATGTGCCGTGGAAAACGCGGGGGAATGCCGGGGTCTGTATCGAGTTCGACGGGGATGTGCGGATTGCGTCACAAACCGCCGGCGAGTTTATAGACAAATACGCGATGTTTGATTGTGAGAATACGAATCCGGGTTTTGTGGTCTGCGAGACGAAGCCTGCGCCGGATTTCTACTATCAGGCGCTTCGGGGATTCTGTACGGTAGAAGAGGCAAAGGCTGTTCTTGATTCGATCGGGGCAGTTTATCGCGGATATAAAAATTGCCGCGGATTAATCGGTGCACTTGCCGCAGTCTCGGCAGAGCTGCCGGACAGGACTTATGAGTATCTGGCGTACCGCGATCCTGCGGTATTCGGGACTCCGCGGGTCTATGATGCCGCATCGGTTAAGCGGTCTGCCGAGCTGACGTTTCCGCACTGCTGGGATACGTGGGATTTTGCGGCAGACAAACCGGTCTGTATTCCGCACGGAAAAGATCCGGTGCTCTATGGAATCCGCGGGGAATCCCGCGAATGGGTGGAAAAGGCTGTGTCGTATATTGATACGGAAGCGGTCAGCTGCTTTGTTATCTGGGAAACCAATCAGGGGACGGATGCACATATTCTGTCTGCGGACAGCGGATTTGCAGAAGGCAGGTCGTACTGGTTTGACGGGTCGGTTACCGAAGCACCAAAGACACAGCGCGGAGGGCATGTCTCGTTTTCGGTCGACGGTGTGGTCTGTTATGCGTTTGAGCCGACGAAGTCATTCCGGAATGTGGTACGGAAGTTAATCGAAGGGGATAAGCTGACGGTTTTCGGAAGTTTCCAGAACGGGGTGATGCATGTGGAAAAGTTCTGTCTGCGGCATGCGGCAGAAAAAGAGATTCGTGTCTCGCCGAAATGTCCGGTTTGCGGCGGGCGGATGACATCTGCCGGGAAAGGCAAGGGATACAAATGCCGCGAATGTTCCGGGCGTGTCCGCGAAGTCGCATGTACTCCGCGGGATATCACTGAAGGGTGGTATGAGGTTCCGCCGGATGCAAGGAGGCATCTGGCAAAACCCGTTTGTCGACTGTAATCTGTGTTGTGTATAATCCGTTTGGCGTCAGTATGAGTCGTACTTCATGGAAACGACAGTTCCATCCGGGATGGTGAGTGTGCCGGTTCTGTTGTTTTCGGTGACTGCAAACCGGTAGTTTCCGCCGGAGAGTTCCAGCAGGTAACCATCCCTCTCTTTTTCCCATGCGCCGAAGAGTTTGTACATCTGTTTTGGAATGGCGCTGTTGTCTTCGATTTCGAGTTTTGCGTAGCCGCTGTACAGGCAGGTCAGTTCATAGGTAATTTTTGTTCCTGCATCGTATCCGTCCCACTCTCCGACAATCGGTTCGAGTGTTTTTGGCGGGTTGGCTTCAGCCGGGATAGATGGGATGATCTTTCCCGGCTCGGTTATTTCAGTGTTTACACATCCTGCGCTGAATATGAGAAGCAGCAGAAGCAGGGCTGCGGTAAGGGATTTAATCATATGTGGTATTCCTCAGATGATACTGCTCTTTTTCGCCTTGCTGCGTTATCAAAATCTTGGATGCGGCACAGAATCACTCAGTTATTTTGTAAATCATTATATGGTTTATTTCTTGTGCGAAAATATGTGTTCAAGTGACAGTTGTCAGAAAAGAGGGAGTGGTATTAATCTGTTGTAAGGCAAAATGGCGGTGAATTAGTACTATTCCGGGCGTTTTCGCTGTCTCAGTATCTCAGGCAGAGACAGGACACCGTCCTTATGTCTGAAAATATTCTGCCAAAATATTCAAAAAAAAGTATGCGGAATTATTTCCGCTTCAGTTCTTCAATCTCTGCTTTCAGCAGGGAGAGTTCGCGAATCTCTTCGCGATGGTATGCGACAATCATATCGCTTAACAGCCCAATCATAAACACCAGAATACCGGTGACAATCAGGAGCATCGTCAGAATCGTCAGCGGCAGGTGTTCGATTCCCTGGAACCATTCGTAAACGACATACAGTCCGCAGAGGAAACCAATCAGCGAAAGAAGGATGCCGATTGTTCCGAAATGGAACATAGGATTGTTCATCTTCCCGTATTTGTTAATCGCGAGAATGATTTTTGCTCCGTCTTTAACCGGATTCAGCTTGGTCGGAGATCCCGGGCGCTTCTTATAGTACGTCGGCACAACCTCAAAGCGGAGGTTTCGGTGGATAATTTCCGAGGAAATCTCGGTTTCAATCTCGAACCCTGCTTCGGTCAGATGCATCTGCTGTAAGGATGCTTTGGTAAATGCCCGGTATCCGGAGAGGATATCGGTCATATAGACTCCATGTGCCCACTTAAACATCCGGTTCATCACATCATTGCCGAACCGGTTCAGCTTTGTCAGCGCACCTTTCTCATATGATTCAAGACGGTTTCCGATAACATGATCAGCACGTCCGGAAAACAGAGGTTCAACCATAGCATCGGCAAACTCCGGCGGATTGGTACCGTCGCCGTCGAGCATCAGAACATAGGGGTCTTCGATGATTGAGAATGCCTCAATCATCGCTTTGCCCTTTCCTTTTCCTTTCTGGATAAAGACCTTTGCACCGAGTTTTTCTGCAATCTCTGCCGTACCATCAGTAGAGCGGCCGTCAGCTACCAGAATATTGTGGTAGCCGCATGCTTTCAGCTCTTCAATTACGGGGCCGATTGTTTCTTTCTCATTCAGCGTCGGAATCAGGACGCAGACTAAATCCCGGTTAATTTCGGTCATCTTACTCGTTGTTTAACTGGTGTAAGAGTCTGCCCTGGAGACCGTAGTACTTGGAGTATCCAATGGAGTCACGCTGGTCGATACCGGTGTTGGTGTCGAAGGAGACAAGGTCTTCGGAGTAGAGTGCGAATGGAGAGGAACGTCCCATGATGTGGAGGCCTCCCTTGAAGAGCTGGACATCGACGGTACCGGTAACGCGTTCCTGGGTCTTGTCGATGAATGCGGCAAGGTCGTGGTAGAGCGGTTCGTGGATTAAGCCCATGTATGCGAGTTCTGCCCACTGGTCGTCAACGATGTGCTTGAACTTGAGTTCGAAGCGGGAGAGGACGAGCTTTTCTAAGTCTGCGTGTGCTGCGATTAAGACGGTTGCTGCCGGGTGCTCGTAGTTCTCACGTGCTTTGAGACCTAAGACACGGTCCTCGACCATATCGTTTCTGCCGACGGAGTGCTTTCCTGCAATCTTGTTTAATGCAACGATTAAGTCAACGCCTGCCATCTTTTCGCCGTTTAAGGAGACCGGGACACCGTTCTCGAAGCCGATGGAGATGATTTCCGGCTCGTCCGGGGTGTCTTTTAATGCTGCGGTCCAGTGATAGATTTCCTCCGGCGGGTGGTATGCCGGTTCTTCTAAGCGTCCGCCTTCGATACTGCGGGACCAGATGTTTTCGTCAACACTCCACGGGGTGTCTTTCTTGACCGGGATTGGGATGTTGTTCTGTTCTGCATATTCAATTTCCCAGTCACGGCGCATGTTGTGTTCACGCATCGGTGCGATGATGTCAAGGCCGTTTAAGCGGAAGATGTAGTCGAATCTGAGCTGGTCGTTTCCTTTACCGGTACAGCCGTGTCCTACTGCCTTTGCTCCTTCCTGCTTTGCAATCTTTGCGATTTCGGATGCGATAAGCGGGCGTGCAAGTGCAGTTCCCATTGGGTATCCTTCGTAGAGTGCGTTTGCTTTGATTGCCGGGAAGACGTGTTCTCTGACAAATGCCTCGCGTAAGTCTAAGGTATAGTGCTTGTCTGCGATGAGGTTTCCTTTGTCGGTTGCCATCTTGACTTCTGCTTCCGGCTGTCCGACGTCTGCTGCGACGGTGATGACTTTGTCATATCCGTACATGTTCTTTAAGATTGGAACGCAAATGGAGGTGTCAAGTCCTCCGGAGAAGGCAAGAACAACAGTGCCTTTTCCGCCTTTCTGTGCTTCTTCAGTCATATTCGAATTACTCCAAATGGAATAGTGTATATTCATTTGATGTGTGAGATATTCAATGCTTGTACATGTG
>JAFZFW010000069.1 GCA_017555685.1 Methanocorpusculum sp. | reverse complement strand
TCGGTTCCTATTCTGAGACCTGTCCGAAGGGAATTAAGAACTTAAAGCTTGCAAAACTCCGGCACGTGCCGTGAGTTTTCTTTTCTCTCTTTTTTAACATTACTCTCTCTTCCGTAGAATTTCCAAACAACAAGTACATCACATTTAATTTACTATAATACAAATCTATTAGTACAAATGATGCGCCGCCCCATCCTCCTCATACCAGTACTCCTGGTAATCCTTGCTGTCTCCGTGTTCCTGGCACTCTGTATCGGAGTATCCGGATTCTCGCTTTTCACCTTCGAAACGGAAATGATCCAGAAACTCCTCTTCGAAGTACGGCTTCCGAGAATCATCGCGGCAGTTCTTGTGGGGGCAGGCCTTGCCGCTGCCGGATGTGCCATGCAGGGACTCTTTAGAAACCCCATGGCAGACCCGTACCTTCTGGGAACCAGCTCGGGAGGAGCACTCGGGGCAGCTATCTCCATCGTCTTCTTAGGGGGGCTCTTTATGCCTGTCTTCGCATTCGCCGGCGCAATTCTCTCGATTGTCGTCGTCTACTTCGCATCAAAAAGAAATGGACGGGTAGCTGTAGAAACCCTCCTTCTGACTGGTATCGCCGTCTCATTCCTGCTCTCTGCAATGCTTTCCTTCATCACCTATATATCCGGAAACAACCTCCAGCAGATTATGTTCTTCACCATGGGAGGCCTCTGGAACGTATATTGGGATGATGTCCGCCTTGGTCTGTTAATCATCGCGGCAGCACTTGTCCTCTTCATCTTCGCCCGCGACATGAACGTTCTCACCTTAGGAGAAGAGGAAGCTGTACACTTAGGCGTCTCAACCGAAAAGACCAAACGCGTCCTGCTTTTGGTCTCCACCTTCATCACCGCAATCGCTGTCTCCATCGCCGGATGTATCGGTTTTATCGGACTTATTGTCCCGCATATCGTCCGCATCATCACCGGCCCTGACCACCGGATTCTGCTTCCGGCATCGATGGTCGCAGGGGCTATCCTTCTGCTTGCCGCAGATACCTTCGCCCGCACTCTTCCGACTGAAATCCCGGTTGGAATTGTGACCTCCTTTATCGGAGCGCCGTTCTTCATCTACCTGCTCAGACGGAGGACCCGCGTATGACATTCGCTGCAGAAGCCAGAGACATCACCGTCGGATATGGAGAACACCAGGTTCTCAAATCTGTTTCTCTTGCGATAGAACAGGGAGGGTTTATCGGAATCCTTGGCCCGAACGGCTGCGGAAAGACCACCTTTCTTCGCTCCCTCTCCAAGGTCTTAAAACCGGAAGACGGTATCGTCTGCATCGACGGAAAATCCATTGCCTCCTACGATGCAAAAACCTTTGCCCGAACCGTCGGGTGTGTCAGTCAGGAGACCGAAACCGGCTTCGAGTTCACCGTAAAAGACATCGTCTTAATGGGACGCCACCCGCACATCGGGCGCCTTACCCCGCTCAAAGCAGAAGACTATGCAATCGCGGATGAGGCGATGCGCTACACCAACACCCTGCAGTTCAAAGACCGGTTAATCACTGAACTCTCCGGCGGCGAACGCCAGCGGGTGCTGATTGCCAAAACCTTAGCCCAGCAGCCGAAGATTCTTCTCCTCGATGAGCCGACCAACCACCTGGATGTCTGCCATCAGATTGAGATTCTCCAGCTCATCAGAAGTCTCACCCCGAAGATTACGGTCATTGGTGTCCTCCATGACTTAAACCTCGCCTCCTACTTCTGCGACCGGATTGTCCTCATGGAAAAAGGTAAAATCCTCTCCGTCGGCACCCCTGCCGAGGTACTGACCCCGCAGCAGATTTACCAGGTCTTCTCGGTCAGAATGTTCGTCTCCCCGCACCCGGTTACCGGAAAGCCGTACCTTATCCCCGAGTACGGCATCCCGCAGGTTCCGGGAAGCAGACACATCCATGTCATCTCCGGCGGAGGAAGCGGAGCCGAGCTGTTCTACACTTTATCTCTGCACGGATTCACCGTTACCGCCGGCGTCTTATCTGCTAACGACTCGGATGCCTCGGCTGCTTCGGTTCTCGGCATCGAAGCGATTCTGGAGCCGCCGTTTTCCGCAGTCAGTCCCGCATCTGCTGCCCGCCTCAAAGAGATGGTCGCAAAAGCAGATGCAGTTGTTGTCACAGCCATGCCGGTAGGGCCGGGCAACATCTCGAACCTGACCACGCTTCTTCACTGCGGAGTTCCGGTGTATATTGTCGGAGAGTTTGATGACTATACCGGCGGAGCTGCCAGGGAGACCCGCAGACAGCTTCTTGCAGAAGGCGGCATCTGTATCGCGGATACTGTCTCTCTGATGAAAAAGCTCCTGCCTCTTGAACAATAGGTTTCTTTACTGAATACACCCTATCATCATAGGAGAGAGATGCGCTACTATTATACCAAGAATACCCTCTATGTCAGAGGGAACTTCAACGCCGTCAGTACCGGTGTTGACGGAGGACTCCGTCCGGTGTCTACCATCCTCAACCACACGGTTCCGGCGGACTTTGACCACGACGACCCGCTTGTCTATATTCAGGAACTGCTTGCAAAACGCGGGTATGAAAACGATGCCTTCGGTCTGCTGACAGCTGTCTGGATGAAGAATCTCTGTGTTCTGCAGTATGATTACATCACCGTCTTTGTAACAGCCGGGGTAACCAACCCGAATCCGGATCCGACAAAACCGCATACCATCAATATCATCGTCGTCTCCGGAGAAGGCCTGTCTGATGCAGCCCTTCTGGAAACGATTATCACCGCAACCGAAGCAAAAGCGCACGCTCTTCGTCTCCTCGGCCGTGACTTTACCGGAACCACCTCGGATGCAGTTGTTGCCGCATCCGAAGGGGATGTGGTCCACACCTATGCCGGAACGTACACCGAGCCGGGAAAGCGCATCTATGCCGCAGTTCTCCATGGGGTCATGGAAGCGGTAAAACGCCACGAGGACACGGTTGTCAGAAACCGTCCGTCCTACTTCATCTACTCCCGCTACGGTGAGGAGGGCTGGTTTGAGTGGATGAAAGAAGGATGCCCGTACTATCCCTGCCACTTTGAAGGCCAGTCCTGCGACTTCTGCTACTGTCCGTTCTACCCGTGCGGGGATGAGAATCTCGGCGAATGGATTGACAGCACCTCTCTTGGCACGAAAATCTGGGCATGTTCGAACTGTGAGATGCTGCACGAGACCCGCCGTGCCCGCTACTTAAAGGAACACCCGGACGCGACATTTGAGGAGGTACGCGACTATGTATGAAAATGCCATCGTCAAAATCCCGGCCGTACGCTACAAAGGCGGAAGCATCGAAGAGATTGAAGAGCCGGTTGTCGTAGAAGACAAGATTACGCTTCACTTAAACGGCAGAAAATACCTGACCATGGTTGCAACAAACGAATCCTTAACCGAGCTTGGCGCCGGATTCTTTGTTGCAGCAGGTATTGCAAAACAGATTTTATCAGTCGATGTTGACGGGGCTGACGTTTTTGTGGAAGCAGACGGTGTTCGCTGTGTTGACGGAGCACTGGAGTCTTCCGGCGGATTTGCTCCGGAGAAGGCTGCCCGCGTATCCGCTCCTGATGCCCGCATTACCCCGGACGAAATCTTTGCGATTCGCGAGGCATTAAACGGCGACGCCTGGGGAGAGACCGGCGGTCTGCACTGTACGGTTCTCTATCACAACCATCAGCAGGCGGCGGTTTTCTCTGACATCGGACGCCACAACACCGTGGATAAAGCCATCGGCTATATGATTTTAAACGGATTAAACCCGGCAGAGTGTGTAATCGGCTGTACCGGACGCCAGCCAATCGGCATGGTCTCCAAAGCAGCAAATGCCGGCATCCCGATTATTGTCTCCCGTGCCGCCTCGACCTCTGCAGGAATTGCCGCGGCTGTGGAAAGCGGGGTTACCTTAATCTGCTTCACGCGTGACAGACGCTTTACCGTCTACGCTCATCCGCAACGCATTGAAGGACTGTAAAAAAAGTTATCCTCCCGAGACCGGCGGATAGAGGACAACCTCATCCCCGTCTTCGAGGGAAATCTCCGCGGCATCTTCTGCATCGATGCGTTCGCGGTTATACATCAGTACAATATGACTCTTCAGCTGACCTTCTTCGAAGAGTTCAGCCTTTGCTGCGGGAATCGTTTCTGCAAACAGCACTAATGCCGCAGAAACCGTGGTATTGTCCGGGACAGAGAGCGGAGTCTCTGAACCGAACAGTTCCCGGAATTTTGCAAATGCCCGAATCGTTATTTCTGCCATTTTACTCGACGATTTCTGCAAGAGTGATGGTGAACACGAGATCCTTTCCGGCAAGCTCGTGGTTTGCATCGATTCTGACAACTTCTTCATCGATTTTTGTGATGGTTACCGGAATCTGCATTCCGTCACCAAGCTGAATCATCAGTTTGTCACCGACGTTTGCGGTAAAGTCTGCACCAAACTCTTTTCTCGGGATATCGACAGTCATATCATCAGTTCTCGGACCGTATGCTTCCTCGCACGGGATGGTCACGGTCTTGGTCTCGCCAAGCTCCATTCCAAGAACTGCGGCATCGAATCCCGGAACAACCATTCCTGAACCGACGGTAAACTCAAGCGGGGCTTTTCCTTCGGAAGAGTCGAACTGCGTACCGTCAGTCAGCTTTCCGGTATAGTGAACGCGAATCTTATCGCCGTTTTTCACAGACATAGTAGTTAGGTGGGTTTTCAACTGATAAGTTCCTTTTGTCCCTGTTCCTGAATTGCATCAAGGGTAATGGTAAATGTCAGATACTCGCCGACAAGCGGAGCCCGCATCAGTGCAAGATAGACAATGCCTTCCCTGTTGTCGATACTCATCACTTTCAGGAACGCATACTGATATCCTGCCTCAGTCTGGACGGTTGCCGATAACACCTCACCTTCGGCCGGAAGAGAGCCGATCTTTTCAATCAGTTCTGCAACAGACATCTCCTGTATCATTGATTCCGTAATCTCTCCGTATGCCTCTGCCGGGGAAAGACGGACCGTCTTTGTCTCGCCGACCTTCATGCCGGTAACCGCTGCATCAAATCCGGAGACCATCTTTCCATCACCGATTACAAACGAAAGCGGAGTCTTTCCGACATTTGACTCCCACATTCTGCCGTCATCCAGATATAAGGTGTAGTATACAGACACCGTATCTCCGGTTTCTGCTGTCTTTTCTGCCACACAGCCTGCGGACAGAATCACTGCAAGCAGCAGGACCGCAGCAGCAATCTTTTTGATCATACTCACATATTGGCAGTGACAAAAGATAAGGGTTCAGGCTGACCTGAAGTACACCATCTTTTTATAACTTATTTGCAAATATATTTCACATGGTTAATTTTACCTGCCCGAAGTGCGGGGCACCGCTTCCGGTAAAACCCGGAACACAGATGACGGTATGTTCCTTCTGCGGTACGCCCTCGTACATCGACCGGAGAGAAGCAATATTCTTCTATATTCTTCCCTTCTCTATCACCGAAGAGGCAGCCCGCGGCATCTTCAAACGCTGGACTGCAGGTCCTGCCTGTCCGAAGGACATGGAAGCCCTTGCAGAGATTACCAGCCTGAAAAAAGAGTACTTCCCGGTCTTCCGGTTCAGAAGAACCGTCGGCGGAAAAGAACAGGTCGTCTCAAAACCTGCCCGCGGCACTCTTCTTCCCGGAATGCATTCGATTGAAATCCCGCCGGGAGGAATGGACATCTTCGACTCTGCAGCAAAAGCCGGCGGAGCTGAAGTTCTGCATCCGGATATCACCGTTGACACCTATATCGCAGAGCTGGAAGGCGAGGCCATTGACCAGTCTCTGGTCTACTTCCCGATTTATGAACTCCGGTACCGGTATGCCGGCGTTGAATATGATCTGGTAATCGACGGCTCATCGGGCAGAATCTCGGTTACCAGCTCGCCGAAGAGAAGCTCTGCCTCATATGTTGCGGTAATGGCTCTTGCCTTTGTTCTCGGATTCCTGGGCGTGTTCCTTGGATTCCTGATAACGCCGATCTTCTTCCTTTTGGTCATTGCCGGAATCTTTGCCGGTAAAATTCTGGCACATAAGGTCGTGAAAAAATCCGACGGAGGCAAATCATGAGCGGAGTCACCAAAATCGTTGTATCCTTAACCTGCCCGCACTGCGGAGGACAGGTTGAGTCAGAGGAAGGCGAGTCCTTAGTCATTTGTAAATACTGTGACTCGGTATTTTCTCTTACCATGGATGAAGGCATCGGCAGGGTTATGTACCGCCTGGATGTCACCCGGGAGAAAGCAGAAACCCGCTTCCGCGAATGGCTCGGGGAAGGCCCGAAGGCAAAAAACCTCGCTCAGAAGGCGGAAATCAGCGAAGCATACCCGATATATCTGCCATTCTGGCGTCTGG
>JAFZFW010000068.1 GCA_017555685.1 Methanocorpusculum sp. | reverse complement strand
GCGACAGCTTCGAGTTTATCCTTGGAATCCTCTTCATCGTCCTTGGAATCTTCGCAGTTCTCAGAACCGAATCCCGCATCCTTCCGGGACTGATGTTTATCATCTACGGAATCAGCTACTTCATCGGACCTGTCGCTATTGGCGCAGGAATCACTGTCCTTGCAGTCATCGTCAACGGACTGCCTGCAGTAATCGCACTCTACTTAGCGGTTGCAACCTTCTCCCAGAAGAAGCTCCCGCTCTTCTAATCTTTTTTTCAGAACCATTCAAAACCTATACTGATTGCTCCGTCAGCGTCGGGTACACAAATCAAACCAAAACAAAACTAAAAAAAAAAAGTATCAGAGCGGGGAAAACCCATTAATCGCTCTTTTCCAGAACCTTATAGTCTACCTTATTCATCTTTGTCATCGGCAGTTTCTCGATAACGCGGACTTCCTTGGGCTGATGCCAGCGGTTCATCTGCTCCATTGCATACGCCTTAATCTCAGCGATTGCCGCCTCTTCATCAGCATTCTTGTCTGCAAGAGTAACGTAGAGCTTGACACGGGTATCTCCGTTCTTCCACGGCATACCAACCGCACAGACCTCGGCAATTGCCGGGCACTTTTCCATCGTGTTCTCGATGATGGTCGGGTAGACATTGTAACCGTTGACTTTGAGCATTCTCTTGTAACGGGACTTGAAGATAACATTCTTCTCCTCGTCTAATGTCACCACATCACCGGTGTGCAGCCAGACCAGACCGTCGTCATGCATACGCATAACTTCTGCGGTTGCCTCCGGGTTGTTGTAGTATCCGTCCATAAGCATCGGACCTCTGATACATAACTCTCCCTCCTCGGTGTCCGGCAGAACACGGGTCGTTCCCGGCTCGACAAGGCAGATAGTATTCTTCCGAAGCGGACGACCGACACAGCCCTCCGGGAACTCCTCATAGCCGAGCTTTGTTAACAGGCATGCTCCGCATGCTTCCGTTAAACCGTATCCCGGCAGGAACTGCGTATTCATAATCGCATTGTATCTGGCAACCAGTTCCGGCGAGACCTTATCTCCGCCGGAGACCATGTGCTGGATAAACGAGAGATCCGCCTCCTTTAAAATCGGATACATGCGCTCGAACATCGCAGGAACACCGGCGATAATCTCAATCTTCTCCTGCAGAATCGTCTTTGCGCACTTCTTCGTGTCAAAGTTCGGCATCAGAATCGCACGCATGCCGCCGGAAAGCGGGGCATGGATAACAATCGAGAGACCGAATGCATGGAACACCGGAAGGACGGAGAGGAAAGCAATACCGATGTGCGGAGCATTGTCGAGCTTTTCTAAAATCATCTCGGACGTGCTTGCATTGATTGCCGCATTGGAGAGGATAACACCCTTCGAATCGCCGGTAGTTCCTCCTGTGTACATAACTGCAGCAGGATCTTCTGCCTGCATCGTATCGGCCGGGAGCTTTCCGCCCTCTTTTAAGAATGCCTTTCCGGCATTGAAGACATCAGTCCAGCGGATGGATTCAGCGGACTTCTCGATTTTGCGGTTTAAGAACTTGTAGCCGTAGCGAAGCACAAATCCTTTGGGAGATTTCGGGAAGTAGGTTGTCGTGTCACAGCAGACAATCTTTGCACCAAGTCCTTCGCAGAGCTTCTCGTTCTGGTCGAATGCCAGGATAAGGCGGCTTCCGGTGAGTTTGACACAGTACTCAAGCTCCTGACGGGTGGATAACGGATGGACTAAGTTGCAGACTGCGCCCAGTCTGTTTACTGCATAGACGGCAATCACACACTGCGGGATGTTCGGGAGGAAGATAGTAACATAGTCTCCCTTCTTCACTCCCTCTTTTACGAGACCGGCAGCAAATGCGTGGATAGAGTCTTTCAGTTCCTGATAGGAAATTCTGGTGTCAAAGTACCAGAGTGCTTCTGCCTGCGGTCCGCCGTGGTCGTATCCGTAGCAGAACATGGAATACAGCGAGCGAAGGGTCTCTTCTGTGTATTCGAATTTGGTGATTGAGTTGTCCCGATAAACCATACGAAATCTCCGATTGTGTATATTTATTGGACGCGTCTACAAAAAGAAGTTGTGCCCGACAGCAGGCATGCGGAACAAAAAAAAAAGATTATGCGGAAAGCCGCCGGGCGACTTCCATGTTTTCGCGGTCGCTTCTGACCTCGTTTACCGGGGTCTCCATAATGAATGCGCAGTGGGAGAGAGCCGGAAGCGTTAAGACATCGCGAATCGCCGCCTCGCCAAGCGTTCCCAGTCCCAGGTGCTCGTGGCGGTCGAGGTGAGAGCCGACTCCGCCTTTCATATCATTTAAGTGAATAACTTTCAGGCGGTCAAGGCTTCCTGCTTCATCCGCAAACCAGCCAAAGACCGTCTCTGCACCAAAGCCCGGAATATCATAGCCGGCAGCGGCTGCATGACAGGTGTCAAAGCAGAAACCGACCCGTGCTTCGCGGCCCAGGCCGTCAGCAATTGCCCCCACGTCTGCAAACGTTCCGCCGACTGTGTTCTTCTCGTTTGCCGTGTTTTCCAGAAGAATCATCGTATCCCCTTCCGACTCGTCAAGAGCGTGTCCGATAGCGGCGATTACCTTCTCCTGTCCTTTCTTGTGCCCGTCTTCTTTTCCGTGATGGCCTAAATGCGTTACCAGATACGGAATGTCGAGCTGGTGACAGCGGTTCAGTTCTTCAGTGAGTGTTGCAACCGACTTCGCATAGATATCCGGCTTTTCTGCCGCCGGGTTCGGGAGATAGGGCATGTGGTCCACAACCGGCCCGATGCCGGAAGCCGCAAGCGCTTTTTTAAACGCAATCGCTGCTCCGTCGGAAATCGGCTTTGCCGCCCACACCCGCGGGCTTCGCGTAAACATCTGGAACGTATCGCAGGAAAGCTCTTTTGCCCGCGCTACCGCGAGATCAAGAGATCCGGCGATTGAGACATGAAATCCTAATTTAACCATTATTCCACCGTATTTGTTCTTTTCCGCCACTCGATAAGCATCGCATCCAGCGCTTCGGTAATCTCCCGCGGGGGTGCTGCCCAGTGAACCACAACCCCGAAACAGCCGTTAATCACCTGAATGCCTGCCTCATCCATACGGCAGCACCGGGCGATGAATGGTTCTGCATCTACGCGGGTCACCGGACAGGTTTCTTTGAACACCAGATCTGCATCCGAGGTCTCCTCGCAAATCTGCCGGCCTGTCTTACAGCAGGCGACCACATCGCCGTCCTGTACAACTCCACGGTCAAGCGTCCGTGCAAAGCCCCCTGCCTTGCAGGGGTAGACGTCTGCACCATACGCGGAGATATCTTCGATATGGTGTTCGAAGATAATCCCGTCCGGCTCAAAGTAGCCGAGTGCTTCCAGAGACTGCAGTGTCTCGGAAAGTGTTGCCTTCGGCGGAATATTATCATACACATGTACCGTCTCGAACTCTTCAAGCGAGGGGTCGATAACAAAGGTCATGTGGTCTGTACTGCTGCCGAAGATGGTCGCCCGCTTCCCGGTGGAAAGCGCTTTGCGGATTACCTCTGCACGGTTGTGCGGGTTGATCGCTCCCTCCCAGACAGCAGTTTCATCTGCCCCGGCAAGCAGGGTGAGGGACTGAACCGGTCGAATCAGCCCATCTCCCTCACCCGGGATTACTTCCAGAACTTCATGGCCTTCGGCTGTTGTTCGGATCAGATACCGGGTCAGGAAATAGACTGTCTCCCCGTGCGGCATAGATGACGCATTGCCGACGAATTTACAGCTTGCCGGAAAGATCATTCCGGAAGCTCGATCTTTCCTAAAACTTCAATGAATTTGTATTTGAGCATGACCGTTCCGCCGCCGATGTGGCGAAGGGTAATGTCAGAAGTCTCGGTGACCGGAATCTGCAGTTTGTTTCCTTCGTAGACGAAGACGACTGCGTTGTCTTTTACATATGCAGATGCGTCAGCTCCGGTAAGCATTGCAGAGCCGACTTCGATAATCTGTTCCTTTAATGATTCCCACATACGGTATTTGTATGCGCTGCAAAAGTATAGGTCTGACGGTTCAGGAAAAAGAGATGAGGTTTATCCGCGTTTTTCTAAAACGCGATAATCGGTCTTGTTCATCTTTGTCTGCGGCATCTCTTCTAATACGGCAACAGATATCGGACAGCTCCAGTGGTTTAAGTTCGCCTTTGCATACTCCATAATCTCTGCTTTTACTGCTTCTTCATCCGCCTTCTTATCCGCAAGCGTTACGTAGAGTTTGATTCTTCTGTCATTCTTCCAGGGGACGGCAACAGCACAGACTTCCGCGATTGCCGGGCACTTCTCCATGGTGTTCTCGATTAAGGTCGGGTAGACGTTGATGCCGTTGATTTTTACCATACGCTTGTAACGGGAGCGGAAGACAATGGTGTTGTCTTCGGTAAGCGTGACGACATCTCCCGTGTGTAGCCAGACAAGGCCGTCGTCATGCTTTCGGAAGACGTCTGCGGTCGCCTGCTCATTCTCATAGTATCCGGACATCAGAGACGGCCCTCTGATACAAAGCTCTCCCTCTTCGGTGTTCGGCAGGACAGCAGTTGTTCCCGGCTCGACTAAGCAGATATCGATTCCGTCAAACGGTTTTCCAACGCTGCCGTCGATAAAGGAATGGTATTCCTTGCGCGTAACGGCAAACGCTCCGCATGCTTCGGTGAGGCCAAAGCCGGGCTGGAATTTCCATCGTCCGGTTTCGTCAGCAAGAAGCGCATTGTAGCGATTCAGCAGGTCTTCGCCGACTTTGTCTCCTCCGCAGACCGCGTGTTTGACAAAGGAACAGTCGTGTCCCTGCAGGAGCGGATACATGCGCTCGTACATTACCGGGACGCCGGCGAGATAGGCAACCTTTTCGCGGCGGATAATCTTTGCGCAGTCCTTCGGGTTGAAGCGCGGGACAAGAATCACCCGCAGACCGGCAGACAGCGGAACGTGGATAACGACGGCAAGGCCGAACGCGTGGAAGACCGGAAGAATTGCCAGAATCGCATCGCCGATGTGCGAGTCCCCGGTCGTATAGTATCTGACAAGCCAGGAGGAGGTGTAGTTGATTGCCTGGTTGGAGAGCATCACACCTTTGGACTGCCCGGTGGTCCCTCCGGTATACATAATGGCTGCGATGTCTTCTGGCTGCATAGTGTCTTCCGGAAGGGTGACTCCCTTTCCGCCTGCAAGCAGGTCAGTCCACTCAACGACCGTTGAAAGTCTGGCAGCATCTTTTACCTTGTGCTGATATACTGTCTTTAACACAAAGCCGACCGGGGTTTTGGGGAAGTACTGCGGAGTTCTGCAGCGGATAACGGTTGCATCCAAATCCCTGCAGTGGCCTTCGTTCATCTCAAAGGTAAAGATGAACCGGCTTTTGGTGAGGTTTACCGCATACTCAATCTCTTCTTTGGTGGAGAGCGGATGTACCAGGTTACAGACTGCACCCAGTCTGTTTACGGCATAGACAGCGATTACACACTGCGGAATGTTTGGAAGGCAGATGGTTACCTTGTCGCCTTTTTTGACGCCGAGTTTTACCAGTCCGGCGGCGCAGGTGTTAACCAGTTCCAAAAGCCCGGCATAGGATATTGAAGTATTGAAGTACTGCAGAGCTTCTGCTTTTCCGGATGCGTGCCCTATGCCGAACTCCAGCATAGAGTACAGAGATCGTTTTGCCTCATTTGTGTAGGGGACTTCCTTTACCGAATCATTGCGAAAAACCTGGCGGGACATAGACAGTATGTAAAATTGTGTTCGATAAAGGATTAATGCTTGTGGTAGAGTGAGGGCGTTTGGCTGCTGCTTGAAAAGTGAACAATTGGGGATTGCATTTGCGTAGAGTGCCCGCCTGCCCGCCTACTAATCGTGGCGGGCTTTCCGGTGGGGCAATCAAGGGGGGCTGATTATCTTCTTTCACTCTTTTTTTCTGATTGCCCCGCAAAAAAAGCCGCGGCGATTAGCCAAGCGGCTCGGCGGGCACGCTAAGAATACCCACACCAAGCCGCATAAATTAAACAAATGCGTGAGGGTGCAACCCACTCATACTTTATTTGCGAATCCCCAAAACCGCCTCTCCCTTTTCTGTAAGCGTATACAGTACCCATGTCCCCTGCTGTTCGGAACTGATAAGTCCTGCCTTTTTCAGAATCGTCAGATGATAGGAGAGTTTGGAATCTGCAATCTGCAGAACCTCTTTGATGACACAGACACAGAGCGTTCCGGCGGTGAGAAGATAGAGAATTTTCAGCCGGAGAGTATCGGACAGGGCGCGGTAAATCTCCGCGGATTCGGTAAGGGATGCAGAGTCCGGGATGCACAAAAGAAGCTTATCCATTCCGCCTTTTTCAGAAATTGCCTGCTCTACATTCTCCGGGAGTGTCATACGTATATATTGTCAGCAAGTATTTTAAATGTTTTTGAAATAGAAATCTATATAACATCACAGGACACAGTATTTCAAATAAGGTTGAAATATATGGCTGACACACACATTTGTGACTGTATGAAAACAGACGGGGGTGTTGTCCCGGTAACTGTTTCTGGAAAGACGGTTGGAATCTCTGGCCTGAAGGCAGCTTGTTCTGCAGTGCAGGAGGCAGGACTTTCCGGGAACGCCGCTGCAGATGAACTGCTCGCCCGGGTAAAGAAGCACAACTACATCCCGCCGGCAGCAGAAAGCGCATACCGCGAGGCACTCTCTGACTATTATCAGAAGAACTGCCAAAAGAAAAGCGGATTCTTTGCAAAGATGAAACAGACCTTTGCCTCCGGAGACTGCTGCTGCGGAGTGCGGATTGTTGAGAAGAAGGAGTGAGAATGTCTTTTTCTGAAGCGCTCTTCTCATCCCTGAAAGAGTTTATCACCATCTCTTTAGAGCTTGCCGTACTCTTTGTTCTGGTGAGCCTGTTGGTTGGTGTTCTTTCGGTCTATGTGTCCAAAGAAAGGATACAGCGGGTGCTTGGAACGAAACGCTCGTTTCTGGGAAGTATTCTCGGCGCATTTTTTGGTGCGCTGACACCGTTTTGTTCCTGCTCGACGATTCCCATCACTCTTGGTCTGCTGAACTCCGGCGTGGCATTTTCCAGTGCCATGTCGTTTCTCTTCGCCTCTCCGCTCCTGAACCCGGTAATCATCAGTATGATGCTTGTCCTTTTCGGTCCGCAGATTACGGTTGCCTACGCAGTGATTATGTTTGTAGCGGCGGTTATCACTGGTCTTGTTCTGGAGATGGCAGGTTTTTCCCGCTATCTGAAGTCGGTGGTTGTCGAAGGTCTGGTTGAGGAGACCGGAACAAAAGCAGAACGCATCATCCGCTATGCAGTACGCATCTTCAAGCAGATGTTTCCCTATCTCCTGCTTGGGGCAGCCATCGGGGCACTGATTCACGGCTTCCTGCCGGCGGATTTTGTACTGATGGTCGCAGGCCCGGATAACCTCTTTGCGATTCCGCTCGCGGCATTAATCGGAATCCCGCTCTATATCCGTGCGGAGACAATTCTGCCGATTGGAGCTGCCTTAATTGCAAAAGGTATGGGACTTGGTTCGGTTGTTGCGCTGTTAATCGGCGGTGCCGGTTTAAGTATCCCGGAGATTACGATGCTGTCTGCAATGTTCCAGAAAAAACTGCTCTGGGTATTTATTGCGGTGATTTTCTGCGCAGCAGTTCTGACCGGAATAATTATGCAGGTTCTCTAACCTGCCTTTTTTCCAGATGAATTATCTGATTATATTGTAGTTCCATGATATGTGAACGGGCGCTCCTCAATCTACTACTTGAAGAGTAAGCAGGTGAATTTTACTTAGAGTTCCCGCCGCGCTCCGGCTAATCGCCTCCGCCTATTTGCGGCGGGCACGCAAAACAAAGCCAAGCGCGAAAAAAAAGTATTAGAGTTTCGTAACAATAGTTACAATATCGCCGTCTGCAACAACATGCTGCAGACCGACTTTTGCTGCGTCGTGTTTGACAGACGGACCCCAGATCTTTGCATATCTGAACTGATCGACGAAGTCGCGGTGCAGTCTGCGGCAGATATCTTCAATCTTGGTGCCTTTTCTCATAATCATCGGCTCGTCCATGTCTGCCTCATGTCCGTACGGCTTTAAGTAAATGCGGACGAAGCCTAAGTGGTCGTAGATTGCATCCTGCAGGGTATCGATGTTGTATTTTGCATGCGCGGAGATCATAATCGGGTCAACACCATACTTCTCGCGCATGTGTTCCTCGACCTCTTTTCTCTGCTCCGGCGTGATTAAGTCGACCTTGTTGATAGCGATAAATGCCGGGATGTACATACGGTTACCCATCATGGCGTCGACGATATCATCCTGCGTGATGTCCTTTCCACGGCAGAGAACGTCTGCGTTCATAATCTTGTTTTCCGCAAGAATTGCGCGCACTTCTTCGATGTTGACCGAGGATGCGCCGACAGTGTGGAGGGAGACACCGCCGGAGGTGGTCTTCTTGATGGTGATATCCGGCTTTTCCTTGTTGATACGGATACCGGAGTCGTAGAGTTCGCGCATTAAGACGTCCACATGCACTGCGTTGAATACATCACCTAAGATGACGATTAAGTCCGCGGTTCTGACGACGGCAATAACTTCTTTTCCGCGTCCTTTACCCATGGCTGCGCCGGCAATTAATCCCGGAACATCTAAGATCTGAATCTTTGCGCCCTTATATTCCATTAATCCCGGGACAACCGTAAGCGTGGTGAATGCGTATGCGCCGGTCTGACTTTCTGCGCCGGTTAAGCGGTTCAGAAGAGTGGATTTACCAACAGACGGGAATCCGACTAAAACAATCGTACCGTCTCCGCTCTTCTTGACTGCGTATCCTTCTCCGCTTCCGGCGGATTTCATTGCGCGCAGAACCGCGTCATCCTTCATTTTGGCAAGCTTTGCCTTTAAACGTCCTATGTGCTGTGAGGTTGCCTTGTTATATTTGGTATTTCGTATCTCGTCCTCAATAGCACGAATCTCTTCGTCGAAACCCATAGTGTCTATATTATTTAGCGCTGGTATTAGATAAGATATCTGGTAGTATCAATTCTGCATCTCTCGCGGCTCATACATCTCAAATCGACAACTATAAATATCTATGAGTTGTATCTTATTACGCAACAACACGAGCTGATATAGTGTAGTGGCCAATCATGCCGGCCTCTCACGCCGGCTACTGGGGTTCGAATCCCCATATCAGCACTTTTCCTTTTGACATCTTCTGTAACTCACTCAACAAGCAACTCTTGCGCGTTCTAAAACACCTTTTTGCCCTTTGCGGGTGTTGTCTTTACGTCGTTTGTTCTGCCGCGCGGGGTTTTTGCCTCTGATGAGGGGTTTGTCAGATACCTTTATATTGAAGTAAGGCTAATTTATTTAGGCAGTTTCTCTTGGAACTACATATCGGGCCACTAGATCAGTCAGGCAGATCGTCGGACTTTTAATCCGCAGGTCGGGGGTTCAAATCCCTCGTGGCCCGCTTCACGCCCGGATTTTTTGAAATAGCAACTCCAAAAGAGCAGGCTATCTCATTTGTCCTGAGCGTGCTTTTTACAAACTCACTCCACCGGCGGCCCGTTGGGCATCGAAAAAACGCCGAAGAAACACACTTTTCATCGAAGAAACAGCTACCAGAACAATCAGCAGCAAGACAAATCGTATCCAGAAACCAGGAATCTGATTAGGAGCTATATGACACGACTCAATGTATTACTTCATGAGATGGTCCCGGACCATCAGATCATGACCGGAGAGGAGGTAACCGACCTTCTGAAGACCTTCGACATCAGCGAAGACCAGCTTCCGAAGATTTACCACGACGACCCGGCTATTAAAGCCTGCGGCGGAAAACCCGGTAATGTCATTCGTATTATTAGAAAAAGCCAGACTGCAGGTGAGGCAACCTCTTACCGCCTTGTTGTCAGACGGCCGAAGAAATAACCCCGGAAGAAAATCATGATCGACAGAAGCGTATTATCCGGCGCGTACTTCTCTCAGGAACACGTCGCCCGCCACCAGCTTGATTCGTACAACCACTTCATCGAGCACAACCTCCAGAAAGTGGTCAACGAACAGAGAATCGTGGAAACCGAAATCGTCAACCGCGGCAAAAACCAGGAGCCGGTCTGGGTTGAACTCGGTAACATCCGCGTGGAAAAACCAATCGTCCGTGAAGCAGACGGATCCCAGAGCAAGCTCTACCCAACCGAAGCCCGCCTGAGAAACTTAACCTATGCTGCTCCGATGGTCTTAGAGATGACTCTCCACCAGGGAGACAAAGTTTTCCCGGTCCAGGAAACCACCATTGGTCAGCTTCCGGTTATGATCGGATCCAAGGTCTGTAACCTCTGCGGCCTCTCTATTGATGAGAGAACCGAGCAGGGAGAAGACCCGTGCGACCCGGGAGGATATTTCATTGTCAACGGTACCGAGCGTGTCTTAATGACCTTAGAGGATTTAGCATCCAACAAGATCATGACCGAGTACACCGAGCGCTACAACGAACAGATTCACGTAGCAAAAGTGTTCTCCCAGTTCAGAGGATACCGTGCACTCGTCGTCGTTGAGAAGAACAAGAAGAACCTTCTTGATGTTTCCTTCCCGTCTGTAGCAGGACACCTCAGATTCGCCGACTTAATGCGTGCATTAGGTCTTGAGTCTGATGAAGAAATCGTCTCTGCAGTCTCTCTTGACGAAGACATCTTAACCTACATGATGCAGAACCTCGAAGAAAGCGAATGCGCAACCGTCGAGGAAGGTGTCATGTACGTCGGTAAGAAGCTTGCACCGAACCAGACCAAGGACTACCAGAGAAAGCGTGCCGAGTTCGTTCTTGACAGCTACCTCCTGCCGCACTTAAACTACTTAATCCCGGCAAACTTAAAACCGGGAGACGAAGGCTACGCAGAGTACGCACGTGACGTCCGCGTTGCAAAGGCAGAGTTCCTCGGCCGTATGGCAGAAGCCTGTTTCGACCTTGCATTAAGCAAGAGAAGAATCGATGACAAAGACCACTACTCCAACAAGCGCTTAAAGCTCGCCGGTGACTTAATGGAAGATCTCTTCCGTATCTCCTTAAACAGACTCACCCGTGATGTTAAATACCAGCTTGAGCGTGCCAGCATGCGCCACAGAGAGCTTGCAATCGGCACTGTTGTCAGAGCAGACGTCTTAACCGAGCGTTTAATCCACCCGCTCGCAACCGGAAACTGGGTTGGAGGAAGAACCGGTGTCTCCCAGCTTATGGACAGAATCGACCACATGTCGGTTATCTCCCACTTACGCCGTGTTATCTCCCCGCTTTCCCGTTCCCAGCCGCACTTCGAAGCCCGTGATCTTCACCCGACCCAGTGGGGAAGAATCTGCCCGTCCGAAACTCCGGAAGGTCCGAACTGTGGTTTAGTAAAGAACTTCGCACAGCTTGTTGAAATCAGCAAAGGAACCGACGAAGACGAAATCCTTCGCGTAATCCAGGGTATGGATATCCAGCCAATCAGGAGTGAGTAAATATGGAGAAGAAAATGGCCCGTGTATTCGTTGACGGTGCATTAATCGGAAAAGTCGACGATGCAGAAGGATTTACCCGCCACTTCCGTCAGATGAGACGGTCCGGACAGGTTTCCACTGAAGTCAATATTTCCTACAAGGACTACAGTAACGAAATCGTCATCAACACTGACAGAGGACGTGCACGCAGACCGTTAATCGTTGTGGAAAACGGTGTGCCGGCAGTCACCCAGGAAGATGTTGAAAACGTCAGAAACGGCACCTACCAGTTCATGGATCTTATCAAGATGGGTAAGATCGAGTTCATCGACGCAGAAGAAGAAGATGATCTCTACATCTCTGTTCAGGAAGAGGACTTAACCGCAGAACACACTCACCTGGAAATCGATCCGTCCTTAATCCTTGGTATTGGAGCAGCACACGTTCCGTTCCCGGAGCACAATGCATCTCCGCGTGTTACCATGGGTGCAGGTATGATTAAGCAGGCACTTGGTTTTGCCCAGTCCAACATGAAGCTTCGCCCGGACACCAGAGGACACATGCTCCACTATGCACAGGTCCCGATGGTCCACACCCAGGCAGCAGAATTAGTCGGATCTGACAAGCGCCCGCAGGGACAGAACTTCTGTGTCGCAATCATCTCCTACGAAGGATACAACATTGAAGATGCACTTATCTTCAACAAGGCATCTGTTGAGCGCGGTGTAGGACGTTCCCACTTCTTCAGAACCTACGAAGGTGAAGAGCGCAGATATCCGGGAGGACAGGTTGACAGAATCGAGAAGCCGGATGACGACATTACCGGTTCCCACGGACCAGGATCCTACGTAAACCTCGATGTCGACGGTATCATCAACCCGGAGACCATCGTCAAGGAAAAGGATGTCTTAATCGGAAAGACCTCTCCGCCGCGTTTCCTTGAGGAGCCGACCGGAGAACTCTTAGCAGTCGAGAAGCGCCGTGACACTTCTATCACCATGAGAAGCAACGAGACCGGTATCGTCGATACAGTTATCGTTACCGAGTCCGAGAACTCTTCCCGCCTTGTCAAAGTCAGAACCCGTGATCTTCGTGTTCCGGAAATCGGTGACAAGTTCGCATCCAGACACGGACAGAAGGGTGTCTGCGGTTTAATTACCATGCAGGAGAACATGCCGTTTACTGCAGAAGGTATCTCCCCGGACCTTGTTATCAACCCGCACGCAGTCCCGTCCCGTATGACCATTGGTCACATGCTCGAGATGATCGGCGGTAAAGCAGGTTCCCTCGAAGGTTCCCGTGTCAACGCAACCTCCTTCCGTAAGACCTCTGTTGAGCAGATCTTCGACTCTCCGTTCGCACGCGAGCGCCTGCTCAATGACAAGGAGATCGGAAAGGACGTCAAGAACAGCACCTTAACCCGTGAACAGGTTCTCCGTCACCAGTTAAACCAGGCAGGATTCGCACACACCGGCCGTGAAGTAATGTACGACGGTATCACCGGAAGAAGATTCCACGCAGATATCTACATTGGTGTTATCTACTACCAGAAGCTGTACCACATGGTATCTACCAAGATGCACGCCAGATCCCGCGGACCGGTCCAGGTCTTAACCCGCCAGCCGACCGAAGGACGTGCCCGTGAGGGAGGTCTTCGTTTCGGAGAAATGGAACGTGATGTCATGATCGGACACGGAGCAGCTATGGCTCTTAAGGAACGTCTCTTAGACGAGTCCGATGCAGTCAAGCAGTACGTCTGTGCACGCTGCGGTATGGTCGCTATGTACGACGCAAAGCAGAAGTCCACCAGATGTCTTGCCTGCGGTGCAGAAACTGACATTTACGAAGTTGAGATGAGTTACGCATTCAAGCTCCTGCTTGATGAGATGAAGAGTATGGGTATAGCCCCGAGACTGAAACTGGAGGATATGGTATGACCTCGCCAAAGAGAATCGGAAAGATTGAATTCGGTCTTCTTTCCCCGAAACAGATCCGTGACATGAGTGTCTGTAAGGTCATCTGGCCGGACACCTATGACGACGACGGATTCCCGTACCCGAAGGGATTAATGGACCCGAGCCTTGGTGTCAT
>JAFZFW010000067.1 GCA_017555685.1 Methanocorpusculum sp. | reverse complement strand
GGCAAGCATTGCCTTCTTTACCGGGCGCAGAAGTTTGCCTCCCTCTGCAAGGAATGCGTTTGCAACCTCGACCGAGAACTCACCGGTAAGCGGGTTTGCCGTGTGAGCACCGATGACCTCTTTGACAAAGAGACACGGGCGTTTGAGAACATCTTCGGTCGGAGCAGTAATCGTAAGACAGTGCGGGGAGATGGTCGTCGTTCCGTTTCCGGCACGAAGCGCATTTCCGGTTGTTTCACAGCCTGCCTGTGCTGCCGTCTTTTTATCGTAGAGGAACGAGGTTAAGACGCCGTCTTTGATGATGTCACGAGTTGCAGTCGGTGTTCCTTCCGTATCAAAGCGTCTCCAGGAGTCACCTGCCTCTTCCATCGGCGAGTCACAGATGGAAAGTGCAGAAGAAGCAACCGCTTCACCCATACGGTTTGCATAAATCGACTTGCCGGTTAAGACATTTCTGCCGTTGACTGCATCAGCAAACAGCTCGAGAACAAGCGAGTCGACGACATTTTCCGAGAAGACCACATCATACTTCTTCGACTCAATCATCTCGCCGTTGCGGGAGGCAGTTGCATAGAATGCTGTCTGCTCACCAATCTTTTCCGGATTGATGCGGGAGGCAAATGGTGCAGAGTCACCGTCATATCCGGTAGAGCCTTCGCAGATAGCGTCGATGCCAAGCGAGATGTCGGTGAATTTGCGCTCAAGCCAGACACCGTTGGAGTTTGCAAGAACTGATGAACCCTTCATCAGCGTAACGCCGGCGGTAACAACTCTTGCCTCTGCATGGGTTTCTGCGCCTGCATTCATCCGGGAAAGATACTCTGCAGCAGTGTCTGCTGAGATTTCCAGGCTCTCATCATACGGGTCGTTTCCAGCCGGAATATCTGCCTTCTGCGGAAGGCCTGCCCAGCCGGTGATGGTCTCGGAAAGGTTGGCAGAAGAGACCGCGGCCTTCATGCAGTCGGCGATTCTGGTCGGATCAGACGTTGCAGACACACCGATTTTTCCGTCGCGAACAACACGGATGTAGATGTTCTGTCCTGCATGCTCGAAGACAGACGAGACTGCCATCTGGCGCTGTTCAAGCGATAAGTCCTCATAGCAGGAGACATAGACCTCCACCTCGTCTGCCAGACCCTCTCCCTGACGGAGAATTGCCTCAATATCAATTTCACTCATTTCCAGCACCTCCAACCGTTGCTTCTGTAAGATAGACATGCGGAGCTCCATCTGATACCGGCACAGCCTGTCCTTTTCCGCACATACCAGACGACATTTTGCGCTCCTTGCCGCATAAGGCGATGTTGTGGAGAACTGATAAGATATCGCCGGAAAGGGAGACATCACGCAGCATGCGGGTCGTTTCCCCGTTCTCGATTAAGTATCCGTACTTTGCATTAAACTGGAAGACTCCGCGTCCAGGATCAACCTGTCCTCCGCGGGATCCGATTAAGAGCACACCGTTTTTACAGGTCTCCAGAATCTCGTCATAGGTAGCGTCGCCTTCCTTGATGTAGGTGTTGCTCATGCGAACAAGCGGGTTCATGCCCGGCTCGGCTCTGGCGTGTCCGGCCTCTCCGGTATCCAGACCGACAGCGGCTAAGGTCTCGCGGGAATGCATGAACTGGTTGACCACACCGTTTTTGATGAGCTCGACAGGACCTGCCGCAACGCCTTCCGCATCGAACGGCTCGTATCCGTAGCCGTGCATGGACGGGTCATCAATGATAGTGACCAGTTTGGAGCCGACCTGCTGTCCTAACTTATCGCCCAGAACCGAGACACCGTCTCTGATCTGGTCGCCTTCGCTTGCGTGTCCGACTGCCTCGTGGGCAAAGACACCGCCGATGGCAGGGTCAAGAACTGCCGGCATTTTGCCTCCGGGAACTGCCGATGCCGAGAGAAGATCTACAGCAGTCTTTGCACAGAGCTCGCCTTTGCTGATATAGTCGGTGATACGAAGCGGGCCGACGACAGCTTCCTGCTCGTAGTTCATCTGCATGTCAGCCCCGCGGACAGCAACAGCACTTACGGTAAAGAGCGTTCTGCAGACCGAGGACTGTGCCTCATATCCGTTGCAGTCCTCGAAGAAGACCGTCTGGTACTGTTCTGCATAGCGGGCAGAGGTTGCAGCAATCTCATCGATACGGGCAGCCTTTTCCAGCAGGAGAAGGTCGGCTGCCTTTTCTTCCAACGGACGCTGTGCCTGTTCTTTTGCTGCCGCATTCCAGGAACGCGGAGTGCCGTAGGGAACATCAGCGATGTCAGCTCTGACCGTGGCAAGCCGTGCTGCCCGGGCAGCTTTTTCCACTGCGGCAGACTTGGCCTTCTCGTCATCCATATCAAACGGAGAGACACAGCAGTATCCCCAGCCGTTCTCGCCAAGGACACGGACTAAGGCTTTTCCGTAATAGGAGGAACCGGCGTTTTCCACTGTGCCGTTTTCTATCTGAATGGAGGTGGTATCTCCATTTACACAGCGGATATCATAGTATCGTATTTTGTCCATGATAATGTGATGAAGTATTGGTCTCCTATGTATGAAAGGGTTTTCTTCCAACCGTTTCTTTCAGAATGCAGTGCCTGAATCGCGGAGTAATTAAACTATAACAGCAAACATTACTATATGACTGGAAATATCGAGCCGGACGTACCCAATGTCGAGGGGGTAAATCCGGACATCACCAATGAGAGGGATGAGCTCCAGTATCTCAGACGTGAAACCGAAACCCTGCAAAAGATTATCCGTGCCGAGAGAAAGGAGAATGATACCCTCCGCGTGGAAAATAACAAACTCCGCATGGATAACACGCAGCTGAAAAAGGAAAACAACCAGTTAAAGCGCCTCCCTCTCTTCGTTGCAGTTGTCCTCGAAAAACTTGCCAACAACGAAGTCTATCTCCGCCAGATGGGAAATAATCAGGAATATGTCACCCAGACAACCGCGGCAGTCTATGACCGCATCAAAAGCGGTACAAAGGTGGCAGTCAACAATACCTTATCCATCGTCAAAATCATGGGAGACTCGGTTGATGTCCGCGTAAAAGTTATGGAGCTGGAAGAAAAGCCGGAGACCTCATTTGCTGACATCGGCGGTCTCAAGGAAGAGATTGTCGAGGTCCGTGAGGCAGTGGAGTATCCGCTTACCAAGCCTGCGGCATTCGAGAAGTTCGGTGTTGTCCCGCCGAAGGGAGTTCTCCTCTACGGTCCGCCGGGAACCGGTAAGACCTTAATCGCCAAAGCCGTTGCCCACAATGCCGGTGTTCCGTTCCTGAGACTTGCAGGATCGGAGCTTGTGCACAAATACATCGGTGAAGGAGCACAGCTTGTCCGCGATCTCTTCAGCATGGCACGCGAGCTTGCCGCAGAAAACAATGGTGTTGTGGTCTTCATCGACGAGATTGACGCAGTCGGCAGTATGAGAACCAACGACGGAACCTCCGGTTCTGCCGAGGTTCAGAGAACCTTAATGCAGCTCTTAGCAGAGATGGACGGATTCAACAACAGAGGCAACATCAGAATTATTGCCGCAACCAACCGTCCGGATATGCTTGATGCTGCCCTGCTTCGTCCGGGACGCTTCGACCGCTTAATCAAAATCCCGGCACCGGATGCAGATGCCCGCATGCAGATCTTCCAGGTCCACACCAGAAAGATGGAAGCAGCAGGAGCTCTTGACCGCATCAACTACCGTGAACTCGTGAACTTAAGCGACGGCTTAACCGGTGCAGAGATTGAGGCCATCTGCCGTGAGGCAGGTATGCTTGCCATCAGAAATGATAACGAGAAGATTACCGCAGAGGACTTCCTGGCGGCAATCAGAAAGATCCGTCAGGCAGAAAAGGATGAGTCCTGGCGCGATGTGATGTATCTCTAAAATGCAGGCAGTCTGTATTGCAAAACCGGGAGTTAACCTCCTCCAGACACTGACGGACTCGGAGACGAGCCGTCACATTCTTCGTTTTTACCGGCCGGAGGACATGAAGTACGGCATCCGTGTGAATGTATCTGCCGTATCCAGTGCTTTAGCTCTCTTCAGCGAACTGCGCTGGTATCTTCTGCGCTATACCGTGATATCGTTAATCGAAGACACCGAGCATGGCGTGTACCTGACGCGTGAGCTTGCAGGAAAAGTGTATGAGGAACGCTCGGTGCAGTTAGGAGATACCTGGGAGTTTGCATTCCGGGTCGCAGTCATGGAAAACGGGGAGTCGTGTAAGGTGCCGCTTGGTGTTGACACTCCGGCAGGGACGGTTCTCTCTTTTACCGTCTGGGGCACAGAACGCGAGTGCCCGTAAAAAAATAGTTTTTATCTTTTCTTTTCCACGAACTCTTTAATCCGCTGGATTGTCTCGGTGTGGAGTTCGTGTTCCATGAAACAGGCGTCTTTGTCAGCGATTTCGTCAGAAACGCCGATATACTTCAAAAATTCAACTAAGACATCGTGGCGGAATCTGACCTGGACTGCAACCGAACGCCCGGTCTCGGTTAAGGTCACTCCTTCATATTTGCGGTGGACAATAAGCCCTTTTTTGGCGAGCTTGACAAACATCTCGGAGGCAGACGAAGGAGAGACGCTTAAGTCCTCGGAGACGTCCCGCGACTTGGCGTATCCTTTCATCTCGGAGATGTTGAGGATGGATTCCAGGTAATCCTCCTCTTTCATCGTCAGGCTGCAGTGTGCCGGAGAAGCCGCAGATGCTTCCATTATGCCTCCGGGAGAGGAGCTGGAAGTTTGCCGCAGGTGATTTCCAGGACACCGTTTTTCACACGGGTCTTAATAGTGGTCGGGTCAATGCCGGCAAGCGGGAGTTCCGTGCGGTACTCACGGTTCTCTCCTGCTAAGAGCTTCAGCTTTCCATCCGCATAGGAGAGCGTAAAGTCATTCGGGCACTCACCCGGAAGCTCGGTCTGGATGGTGAATGCAGTATCACTCTCAAACACCTCGACCGGAATCATACGGGCAGGGGCAGGCTGATTCTGCTGACCGCCCACCACGAACTTGACCCCGACGATAGGCGGCATCCCATCCTTTCCCGGCGCATGGTTTCCCAGTATTTTATGAATAATATCCATCAGATCTTTGTATGAGTCGTCAGTCGGATTTCCCATGACGCATCCTCCAAAATCAGGGGTGAGCCTGATTATTATTACTGATTAAGTATCTCTCTGATTCTGCTAAAGTCTTTCTGATGGCACATGACAAGAGCAGACAGCTCTTTTATCTCTGCAT
>JAFZFW010000066.1 GCA_017555685.1 Methanocorpusculum sp. | reverse complement strand
CTGGACCGAGTGTGCCTGTGATACCGGAAAGTACGGAGTCCACGAGCTCTGGCTCGAACCGGGAGGGGAAGTGCCGTATGTTCCGGGAAGCGTTGCGGCAATGGATGCCGGCGGCTCTGCAGTGGATGCGAGTGCGAGAGGACGCGAGGCCGTACATGAGATGATTCGGGCAAAGATGGTTAAACGCATCGAAAATGTCACCCTCGACAAAACCTTCCTCCTTCCCAAGGTCTTTGAGCTTGTGTATGCGCCGGTATGGATTGTGCACTACACCTATGAGGGAGGACATTTCACTGCACTGGTCGATGGCGTTCGCGGAGAAGTTCTCGGCGGGACAGCGCCTGCCAATCTCACTGCCCGTACCCGCTTCATGATTCTCTCCTTTGCGGCAGGAGGACTGATGATTGGAACTGCACTTGGTATGATTCTGCACTCCGGAACATTTGCCGTCTCGGAACTTATCCAGCTCATTCTCCTGCTGATGGGTGTTGCTCTTTGTATGGTGGCCTATCCGGCGTTCCGTTCCGGAAAGACTGTTGAGGCATCCGGAACAATGAAGAACATCGACCGCCTGCGCCCGTCGCTTAGAGTTCCAAAGGAACTGACAGACTATGAAATCCTCACGCATGAAAGTACGGTACTTACCTGTCCGGAGTGCGGGGCTGAGGTTGAACAGCCGTGGGGAGAGGTGGTAACATACTGTGCAACCTGCGGCAAACTCCTGGATGTCACCGTTGACGGGGTTGAGGTTATCTCTTATACTGTTGCAAAGCCGGATCTTCTGGCAACCGCGGCAATGGAGGGGAAAGAACCGCAGTATATTCCGTTCTGGAAATTCGAGGCAGAGATTACCATCACGGATTACTTAACAGAAGGCGATTCGACAACAGGTCTTCCCTCGATTGAAGGAAAACGCAGCTACTATGTTTGTGCAGGAGATATTCCGCGCTATCTCTCTGAACCGTGGGAGGTTGACCTGACTATCAGAAATCCTGAGCTGGAAGCGGCAGATGATCTTGCAGAGCGGATGCCGGTCTTAATCAACAAAAAGACCGCAACAGAACTATCCGAGTTCCTCTATCTCCGGTACGAAACCCAGAAGCCGGGAATTCTGCAGGTTCTTCGCTACCACTTCGCGGTGACCTCAGCGGAAATTGTTTATATTCCGTATTA
Organism: Methanocorpusculum sp.; assembly: GCA_017555685.1. GTDB lineage: Archaea > Halobacteriota > Methanomicrobia > Methanomicrobiales > Methanocorpusculaceae > Methanocorpusculum. The sequence continues at coordinate 2,504 of JAFZFW010000066.1, read as the reverse complement.
TAAAGAAAATTCATCATATATCCCCGGAGTATAATCTGTTGAAAAAACGGCACGAAATTCAGGACACTCTGGAGAGGTTCTTCCATCTCCAGACGTTTCGTCCGAATCAGGAAGCAATCATTCAGTCGGTAGTGTCAGGTCATGATGTTCTGGCGATTATGGCGACCGGAGGCGGAAAATCGCTGTGTTATCAGCTTCCGGCTTTGATGCTTTCGGGGATGACGGTTGTTATTTCTCCGCTTATCGCGCTGATGAAAGATCAGGTGGATGCTCTTCTTGCACAGGGTGTGAATGTGGCGATGCTGAACTCGTCGCTTACCTACGACAGGCAGCGCGCGATTGAGGCGGCTGCAGTTGCCGGAAAGATTCGCATTCTCTATGTCTCGCCGGAGCGGGCTGTGCAGGCTGATTTTGTGGATATGCTCCAGAAGTGTACCGTCTCGCTGTTTGCAGTTGATGAGGCGCACTGTATTTCGATGTGGGGACACCAGTTCCGTCCGGAGTACCGGAGAATTAAAGGACTTCGGGCATTTTTCCCGGGTGTTCCCTTTGCGGCATTTACGGCAACAGCAACGCGACGTGTACGTGAGGATATCATAAACGAGCTTCGGCTGCAGAGTCCGGATGTTTTTATCGGAAACTTTGACCGCCCGAATCTGCGGTATGCTGTCTACAAGGAGCCTCATCGCGAGGTCCGCATGAAAAAGATCGCAAGCTATGTGGCAGCACACCGGAATGTTTCGGGAATCATCTACTGCTTCTCGCGTGCGGATACTGAAGAGATGGCGGCGTTCCTGATGAAGTCACAGATTATGGCCGCTCCCTATCACGCGGGAATGTCGACGCGTGACCGGGCACGTGTGCAGGAGATGTTTCAGTCAAACACCATCTCGGTTGTCTGTGCAACGATTGCGTTCGGGATGGGAATTGACAAGCCGGATGTACGCTATGTTATCCATGCTCATCTGCCAAAGGATCTCGAATCCTATTATCAGGAGACAGGCCGCGCCGGACGTGACGGGCTTGCGTCTGACTGTCTGCTGTTCTATTCTGCAGGTGACCGGGCAAAGATGCTTCGTCTGATGGAAAAGGAAACGGATGAGGCAAAGATGCCGGCAGTACGCGAACGGCTCTATCAACTCTATTTCTACTGCGAAACAAAGGAGTGCAGGAGAAAGCTTCTCTTAAAGTACTTTGATCAGGAGATGGACAACTGCGGAAACTGTGATAACTGCGCGGCAAAGAAGCGGGCGGCGAAGAAGTCGGTGAAGTCTGTGCCGAAGAATGCCGAGCTTCTGCCAAAGGAGATGGAAGAGGAGATTCTCTTTGCGGCAGGAGAACTGGAAGGGATGTTGACTGTTCCTGAGTTCGTATCCTTCCTTATCGGGCTTGATCGCCTAAAGACGAAGACGCTCGGGCTTCGCCGGCATAAGAGCTATGGTGTTGCAAAATATTATCAGCGTTCTGTGGTGACGAACACTGTAGAGAAGCTTATCGAGGATGGCAGGCTTCGAACAGCCGGGGATTCGATTAAGAAAGTGTACTCGGGAAAGAACGTACGCTGATTACTCCTGCCGGGAAAGGCAGGCCTCTTTTCAAAATTTACGATAACTAAAACTGCTCATTAAATCGGGGTGCTCCGCACCCCAATCCAAAAGAAAAAATGGTTATGAGTAAATCAGATTTACTCTGGCTTGCTGATGAGTGCAGTCTTGGAGACAATCTCACCAGTCTTCTTGTGCGGCATGCGGATAACGCCGTCGCATCCTTTCTCAATCTCGCGTGCTTCGTCACAGAGTGCTGCTGCCTGGCGCATAACTTCGTGTGCAGATGCAACGATTGGGATGTAGTCTTCCCATGCTTTGGTCATGAAGCAACCCTTAACGTTGATGTTTGCAACGGACTGTGCCATCTCGTATGCTGCGCGTGCTTTTGCGTGTGCGTACGGGTTGGTGAATTCGCCCTTGGTTGCGTTGTCAGAGTTGACGACGAGTTTCGGGAGAACGAGCTCTGCGCCCTTCTTGCCTTCCTTAACCTGGTCGATGACTTTGTCAAGTTCGATCTGGAGCTTGCGGAATGCACCAGTGATTGCAAGGACCTTAACGAGGTTTCCGTTGTAGTCTGCCATCTCTACTGGGTCGAGGAACTCGCGGCGTGCACCAATCATTGCGTCTGCCTTCATGATGATGTAACCGTAGTTAGATGCCTTGAGTGCTTCCCATCCTTCCTTCTTGGTGGTAACATCGTCAGTGATGACGATGACTGGGATGCCTGCTGCTGCGAGCTCGTCACGTGCACCAACTGGGCCTTCAAGGACGCCGTTCGGGGAAACGACGATTGCGAAGTCCGGCTGCCATGCTTTCAGGTTGGAAACGACGCGGTCAACGTCTTCCTTCTGCAGTTTGGTTCCAGAGGTTGCCATGAAGGTCATCATGTCTTCACGGTCTGCACGCTCATCTAAAAGAAGCTCTGCCATAACACCTGCTGCGATGTTGCCGAGCTTT
>JAFZFW010000065.1 GCA_017555685.1 Methanocorpusculum sp. | reverse complement strand
TCTCCGCCGGAAAGCGAGCCGGCGCTGCGGGAAAGCGTCAGATATCCGAGGCCTACCTCCTGCAGGAACTTCAGGCGGGAATCAATCTCGCGGAGAACCAGGCGGGCGATCTCCTCATCTTTTGCCGGCAGCTCAAGCCCGCGGAAGAAGGCAAGCGCCTCGTCAATCGACATATCGGTTACATCCGCAATCGACTTACCCGCGATTTTGACCGCGAGCACGGTATCTTTCAGACGCTTTCCGTGACAGGTCGGACACGGCAGAATCCGCATGAACTTCTCCAGCTCCTCTTTCCGGTAGTCCGACTTGGTCTCGCGGTAGAGACGCTCGGTCTGCGGAAGCAGTCCCTCCCAGGTGCCGTTGTAGGCAAACTCCGCATTCTTCGAGATCTGCTTAAACCGCATCTGCTCGGAGACTCCGTACATCAGCCCGTTGTACTGCTCCTCGGTGAGGTCTTTAATCGGCGTCATCAGCGTAAAGCCGAGATGCTTTGCGACCGCATCCAGGAACTGCACGCGGTAGCCGTCGAGGAAGTTCTTGTACACATTCACTGCCCCGTCCGCAATCGAGAGGTTCTTATCCGAGATAATCAGGTCCGGGTCAAAGATCATCTGGAAACCCAGACCGTTACAGGTCGGGCATGCACCAAACGGGCTGTTGAACGAGAACATTCTCGGCTGCAGCTCTTCGAAGGAGAGACCGCATATCGGACACGCCAGGCGTGCGGAGTAGACCGAGTCCTTCTCATCCGAACCGCTGTTTGCGTACACAAGCCCGTCTTCTGCATGGAGAAGGGCTGTCTCGACCGCATCGGTTACGCGGCTTTTGTCTTCGGTGTCACAACGGTCGATAACGATATCGATGTTGTGCATGATGTAGCGCCCGAGCGTAATCTCGTCATCGGTGCGGTAAATCTCACCGTCTACTCTGACGCGGACAAACCCGTCTGCATGCAGGTCCCTGAAGAGCTGCTCATACGTTCCCTTCTTCTTGCGGATTACCGGGGCAAAGATGGTCACCATCCCTTCATAGTCGCGGCAGATTGCTTCTGCTATCTGCTCGGGCGTTCGGGACTCAATCTTTACCTTGTGCTTCGGACAGTGGGGCACCCCGATGCGGGCAAAGAGCAGGCGGAGATAATCATAAATCTCTGTTACCGTGCCGACGGTGGAACGCGGATTTTTGGATGTGGTCTTCTGCTCAATTGCAATAGATGGAGAGAGCCCTTCGATTGAATCGACATCCGGCTTGGTCATCTGTCCTAAGAACTGCCGTGCATAGGCGGAGAGTGATTCCACGTATCGTCTCTGGCCTTCGGCGTAGATGGTATCAAAGGCGAGCGTGGATTTGCCGGATCCGGAAACGCCGGTGATGACCGTTAACTTGTCGCGGGGGAGCGTGACAGAGATATTGTTGAGGTTGTGCTGTCTCGCTCCTTTTACAACCAGATTTTTCATCTGTTAGTATTTGCGGGTACTGCTTATGAGGTTTTGGGATGGGGCACCGTATGGATTCAAACGAAATGAATATCCTTCATCACTCACAAATATATACGAATCTCTTAAAGCCTGCCCTGCCTGCGGCAGGCTACCTGAAGGAGAACAATCGCACATGAAAATCATATACAGCGACGGAACCACTGGCGAGTGTCCAAAAGAGGAAGAACTCAACGTCATTCGCCACACTGCAGCCCATATCTTAGCACAGGCCGTAAAACACCTCTACCCGAATGCAGCATTCGCATACGGTCCGGCTACTGAGAAGGGATTCTACTATGATGTTGATTTAGGCGACGTCAAACTCTCCGATACCGATCTCCCGGCAATTGAAGCAGAGATGCGCAAGATTGTCAAGTCCAACCTCCCGATTAAGCCGTTCATTCTCCCGCGTGACGAAGCCCTCAAGTTCATGGAGGAGAGAAATGAGCCGTACAAGGTAGAGCACATCGGCGATCTTGCAGAAAGCGAGCCGTTAAGCTTCTTCGAGCAGGGCGACTACGTTGATATGTGCCTTGGCCCGCACTTAACCTCCACCCAGGCATTAAAGGCATTCAAGCTCACCGGTCTTTCCGGCGCATACTGGAAGAACGACAATAAAAATAAGATGCTCACCAGAATTAACGGTACTGCATTCCCGTCCGCAAAAGAGCTTGAAGAGTTCTTAAAGCTCCAGGAAGAGGCAGAACGCCGCGACCACAGAAAGATTGGAAAGGACTTAAAGCTCTTCATGTTCGATGATGTAGCACCGGGCTTCCCGTTCTTCCTGCCAAATGGTATGATTGTCAGAAACTCCCTTTTAGAGTACTGGCGTGAGCTCCACAGAGATAATGGATACCAGGAGATTCTGACTCCTCTTATTATGAACCGCTGCCTCTGGGAAACCAGCGGTCACTGGGATCACTACAAGGACAATATGTATGCAACAGAGATCGATGAGGAGGATTTCTGTATCAAGCCGATGAACTGTCCGGGCAGTGTTTTAGTCTATGCAAACGAGCCGCACAGCTACAGAGAGCTGCCGCTGAGACTTGCCGAGTGCGGAAGTGTTCACCGTCACGAGCTCAAAGGCACTCTGCACGGTCTGTTCCGTGTCAGAAACTTTACGCAGGATGATGCCCACATTTTCATGCGCCGCGACCAGATTGCAGAGGAAATTGCCCGTGTGGTAAATCTTATCGATACGGTTTACTCCAAGTTCGGTTTCGAGTACTTCCTTGAGCTTTCCACCAGACCGGAGGACAGCATGGGTTCCGATGAGGACTGGGAGGCAGCAACCACTGGTCTGAAGAATGCTTTAGAGAGTCTGAACCTTCCGTACACGATTAATGAGGGTGATGGTGCATTCTACGGTCCGAAGATTGATTTCCACCTGCGTGACTGTCTTGGCAGAACCTGGCAGTGCGGAACTATCCAGCTTGACTTCCAGATGCCGATTAACTTCGACTTAACGTACGTTGATGAGAATGATGAGAGACCGAGACCGATTATGATTCACCGTGTCTGTTTCGGTTCTATCGAGCGTTTCATCGGTATTTTAACTGAGCACTTCGCCGGCAGATTCCCGGTCTGGCTTGCACCGATGCAGGTTAAGGTTCTGCAGGTTTCCCAGAAGAGCGAGGAGTATGCAGAGAAGATTTACCAGATGTTAAAGGATGCAAAGGTCCGTGTTGAGCTTGACAACAGAAACGAGAAGATCGGTTATATGATCCGTCAGGCACAGTATACGGAGCGTGTTCCGTATATGATTATCATCGGTGAGAAAGAGGTCGAGACGCAGACTGTTTCTGTGAGAACCCGCGACAGCAAGACGGTTACGATGTCTGCTGAAGAGTTCCTCGAGAAGGTTACCGCAGAGATTCGCGAGAGAGTCTGATTCTCTCTTCTTTTTTTTCGGTTTTTTTTGTTTTATTTTTTCTGGGTGTTGTGTGTGTGTTTTTGTGATTCCCCGAAGCTAAAGCACGCCCTTTTGTCGTGTGGGTGCGTTGTGCTCCCGGCGGTTTGTTGATTTTTTCGGCATCTTGTTTTCAATACTCTTATCTTCTCAAAGTGCCAAGGTATCAGATAACAAAACAGTCTCCACCAGGGATGAGGCACGCACGAGGAAACTATGTTAACCGGCACTATTCGCAATAAAGTTGATGCAATCTGGGACGATATCTGGGCAGGCGGAATTACGAATCCGATTACGGTTATCGAACAGCTTACCTATCTGATGTTTATCCGTTCTCTGGATGAGAAGGAGCTGGAAGCGGAGTCGTTTGAGGCGTTGAGCGGGGTAAAGCAGCCGAAGATTTTCCCGGAGGATTCCGCGTCGCAGAAGATGCGGTGGAGCAGGTTTAAGAATCTTGACGGCCGTGAGATGTATGCGGTGGTGAGTCAGCAGGTTTTCCCGTTCATTAAGAGTATGGGCGGGGAGGATACGGCGTTTTCGTACTATATGCGGGATGCTATGTTTATGTTTCCGGAGGGAAAGAAGGAGCTTTTGCAGAAGGTGGTGACCGGTCTGGATATTCTGTATGAGGAGGATATCAAGGACCGGGATATGCTTGGGGACCTGTATGAGTATATGCTGGGTAAGCTTTCGCAGGCAGGTACGAACGGTCAGTTCAGAACGCCGAAGCATATTCGTGATATGATGGTTTCCATTCTTGCCCCGAAGCCGTCGGAGCGGATTTGTGATCCTGCCTGCGGTACGGCTGGTTTCCTGGTTTCGAGTGTGGAGTTTATCCGGAAGCATTATGAGAATACGATGACGCCTGAGGACTGGGAGATGTTTGAGGGCGGTGCGTTTACCGGGTTTGAGTTTGACCAGACGATGCTGAGGATTTCCGCGATGAATCTGATGCTGCATTCGGTGACGCGTCCGCGGATTGAGTATAAGGACAGTATTTCGAATCAGAATGAGATTTCCGGTTCGTTTGATGTGATTCTGGCAAATCCGCCGTTTACTGGTTCGGTTGATGCGGCAGGGATTAATCCGAGTCTGACTGCGGTTACGCCGACGAAGAAGACGGAGCTTTTGTTCCTCGCGTTGTTTGTGCGGATGCTGAAGAAGGGAGGGCGCTGTGCCTGTATTGTTCCGGACGGTGTTCTCTTTGGTTCGTCGAAGGCACACAAGGCTATCCGGCGTGAGATTGTGGAGAATCATCAGCTTCAGGCGGTTATTTCTATGCCGTCGGGTGTTTTCAAACCATATGCCGGGGTTTCGACGGCAGTTCTTGTCTTTACGAAGACGGGGGCAGGCGGAACAGATAAGGTCTGGTTCTATGATATGCAGGCTGACGGGTACAGCTTAGATGATAAGCGTTCTCCAATCGCTGAGAATGATATCCCGGATATTCTTGCCCGCTTTGGAAATCTGGAAGGCGAGGCAGACCGCGAGCGGACGGAGAAGTCGTTCTTTGTGGAGAAGTCTGAGATTGCAGAAAACGGCTATGACCTGTCGATTAATAAGTACAAGCAGGTTGTCTATGAGGCTGTGGAGTATCCGCCGACGGCAGATATTCTGGCTGAGCTGAAGGCGTTGGAAGCACAGGCAGCGAAGGGGCTGGAAGAACTGGAAGGGATGCTGAAAGATGACTGAGTCGAGTCGTGTTGAGTATAAGTTTAAGCTGAACGATTCGTTCGAGCGTGAGGTTGTTTCTTTTCTGAACAGCGAAGGCGGTCGGATTTTGATTGGGGTTGATGACTCAGGAAAGCCGGTTGGTTTGCCGCATGCGGATGTGAATCAGCTGCAGATGAAGGATAGGATTAAGAATAATATTCAGCCGTCGGCTCTTGAGTACTGTACGATTTCTCTGGAGGTTATAGACGGGTTCGAGGTTGTGGCGGTTGATGTGACAAGCGGTCTGGAGAGGCCGTATTATATCCGGAAGTTTGGGATGTCTCCGCAGGGGTGTTTTTACCGGAAGGGAAGTTCCTGTGAGCCGATGCCGGAGGATTTGATTGAGCGGATGTATGCGGGGCGGATGAAGAATACGCTTCGAAAGATTCCGTCTCCGAATCAGGGTGTTTCTTTTCGGGAGCTGCAGATTTATTATGAAGGGGTTGGAAAGCCGCTGAATGCGAATTTCCGTTCGAATCTGAATCTGTTGACAGAGGACGGCGCGGTGAATTATGCAGGGTATTTGTTGTCTGACGGGTCGGGTTTGTCTGTCCGGTTTGCGAAGTATGAGGGGAAGAGCCGGGTTGTTCTTTTGGAGAATGAGGAGTTTGGTTTTTGTTCTCTGATGCGGGCGTTTGACCGTTTGTTTGACCGTTTGTCTGTGGAGAATAAGACGTTTGCGCGGATTACGGAGCGGCGGCGTGTTGAGCGGCGGATGGTTGACAGTGTGGCTCTTCGTGAGGCTGTGCTGAATGCGTTTCTGCATAATGATTATTCGTATTCGGGTTCTCCGAAGTTTGAGATGTTTGCTGACCGTCTGGAGATTACGTCTGTTGGCGGTCTGCCGTTTGGTATGTCAAAGGAGGATTTTTTCGCAGGTCTTTCTGTTCCGCGCAATCCTGAGCTGATGCGGGTTTTCCGTGATTTGGATTATGTGGAGAATCTTGGTTCGGGTATTCCGCGTATTCTGGAGGTGTACGGGCGTGATGCGTTTGTGGTTTCGGAGAGTTTTGTGCGGGTTGTTCTGCCGTTTGCCGAGCCTCTGACACCGGCGGAGGTGTCTGGTGCGGTATCCCTTCCAACGAATGTTCTGCCGTTTAGTTCGAATGACCGTCTGGTGCTTTCTGCCATCGAGCGGGACAAGTCTGTTACGGTGAAGGGAATTTCTGCGGAGACAGGTTTTGCGGTGAGAAAGGTTGAGCGGATTTTAGCCAGGTTGAAAGGTTTGGGCGTTGTTGTCCGTGACGGGGCTAGAAAGGATGGGGAGTGGGCTGTGGATTATGCTGTTTATGCTGAGATGACTGGCGGATTAAATGGCGGTTTAAAAAATGTTAATTTATCTTGCCCTGTTTGCGAATCTGAGGCTTCTGGTTCATCTTTTTGCCCAGATGATGCGGGTGAGAGTGGCGGATTAAAAAATGTTAAAGAATATTCGCTGGATTCAGAATTAGGGGTTGATAATGCCTCTAATCGGGTTGGAGTTGCTGATTGTGCTGATGCAGTTGGCGGTTTAACTGGCGGATTAAATGGCGGTTTAGAAAAAGATGAAGGAAAATCTGCAGAATCTAAATTAGATGATTTTCCTTCATCTTTTTCATCAGATGAGGCAGGTAATATTGGCGGTTTAAGTGGCGGATTAAATGGAAGTTTAGAAAAAGATGAAGGAAAATCAACAGAATCAAAATCAGATGAATTTCCTTCATCTTTTTCATCAGATGCGCCTGTTGAGAGCGGCGGTTTAACTGAGATAGAAATATCTGTACTGCACGAACTTCTTGTAAATCCGCAGTCCTCCCTCTCTGCTATCTCAGAGAAGATTGGTTTGCCGCGCCATCGTGTGGAAAAAATCATGAACGGTTTGAAGAAGAGAGGGCTTGTTGTTCGGGTCGGGTCAGTTCAACGCGGACGCTGGGAAATTTCAGAGGAAGCAAAGGAGGCTGTGCAATGAAGCGTGAAGAGTGGGAGATATTTTCTTGGGCATCTGTTCTTGAAATTAAAAACGGGAAGGATTACAAAGCCGTAGCTAATGAAAATGGAAAATATCCTATTTATGGAAGTGGTGGTAAAATGGGTTATGCGGATGCATATATCTGCCCAGAAGATACGACAATTATTGGGAGAAAGGGAAGT
>JAFZFW010000064.1 GCA_017555685.1 Methanocorpusculum sp. | reverse complement strand
GCCGCGACGCTTCGCTTCGCCGGAAAAAGCCCGGCGGAGATTCGGCGCGGAACTGCCGAGACTGCTGAACTCTTCGGCATCACGCACCTCCTGCCTCGCGACTGCCGGACGCTATCCGGCGGTGAAAAGGTACTGACCGCCGGTGCGGCAGCAGCAGTCAACCGCCCGCTTCTGGCTGTTCTGGATGAGCCGGACTCGCATCTGGATGCAGAGACCGCCGCAGAGCTTGCAGACGCATTCAAAGCATGCGGGATCCCCTTCATCCTCTGGGCATCGCACCGGCAGTTTACCGACGGCTTCGAGGTGGTTCTGTGATGGAAGCCTGCGGCATCGTCTTCGAGGGCGGCATTCATCTCAACTCGGGGAGAGTCGGCTCCGGCAAGACCACCTTTGCCCGCAGGCTCTATGAATCAGCACCGAAGGGTACGGCACGCTGGCTCTTTCAGGAGATAGAGCACCACCTAACTTCCCCGACGCTTGCAAAAGAGCTTGCATCGTGGGGAGTTTCCGGCACTGAACCGGCGTTTTCTCTTGTTCCGGCACTGGATTCCTCGCGAGACCCGTATACGCTCTCCCGCGGAGAGCTCAAGCGCTTCCTGCTCGCCTGTATTCTGTCATCTCCTGCAGAGTGCCTGATTTTGGATGAGCCCTACGCCTCTCTTGATGCTGAGGCGGCAGAACAGTTGACCGCACTTCTGAAAAGCCGCGGCGGAACAATTATTCTCTTCTCGCACGAGAAGCCGGCACTTCCGGCAGTCTGCTGGGAGATGCAGGAGGGACTGCCGTGTCGGATATAAGGCTTCGAATCCTTTCAGTCTTCCTGCTCTCCGCGTCTGTCTTCTTCCTGCCCTTTGGATTCGCCGCAGGTCTTCTCTGGTGGCTGCTATTCACCGGTCTTCCTGCGCAAAAGCGGCTTACTGCCGCTGCCGCCGCGCTGCTGATAGCCGCCATTCCGGCAGTTGTGCTTCAGATAAGCGGCGGTTGGGGGCTGCTCTACGGAGCAAAGACCTTTGCTCTCCTGCTGATTGCCTTCTGGTTCGGGCAGAGCTGTGCCGCCGGAGAGTTTCAGAGTCTCTTTGTCTGGCTGTTCGGGCAGAAGATTGGTTTTGACATCGGCATGTCCTGCGAAATCCTTCTCATGCAGATTACTGCAATCGCCGACGATGCCGCAGGATTCAGGCTCGCCCTCCGCCAGAAAGGAAAACGGTTGTCGCTTTCGGTTCTTCCCTCCTTTGCCTTCGGCCTTCTGGCGCTTGGTGTCCGCCGCGCCGAACTCTCCGCCAAACTCCTTGCCCGGCGGGGATATGTTTCGGGCGGAACGTTTGAGCCGGTCTTTTGTACCTCCCGGCGTGATGTATTACAGACCGTTTGCGCAGCAGTCGCGGCGCTCCTCCCGTTTCTTCTCCTGTTCTGAGGGAAAAATCCCTCTCCCACTCATAGATAAATACGAATGATTAATAGTGATAAATACCATATCATAACTCAGTGATACATATGTATTCGCCGGAACTGATTACGATTATCCTGCTTCTGCTGGTGCCGGTCGCAGCCGCCGCTCTTCTCGCGCTGTTTAAACCGGATATCATCAGAAACACCATTGTGACACTTGCATCCGTCATCTTAATCGGAGCATCTGTCTTCCTGGCAGTAACTGCATGGAGCAACGGCATTACCGTTGTGCATGCCGCAATCCCGTGGCTCTTTACCGCATTATTCTTTGTTGAACTTGCGGTCGCAGTCATCATCTTCTGCCTTGCAGTCAAATACAAAAAGCCGCTTGCAATCATCCTCGCAGTTGTGCAGGCAGTTCTCCTGCTGATTCTCGAGTTCTCCGGAATCGCCCACCCGCAGGCAGAAATCGTGCTGACCTTATCCAACCTGTCGCTGATTATGGTCTTAATCATCGGCATCATCGGTTCTCTCATCTGCGTCTATGCATTAGGCTACATGAAGGACTATGCCGCACACAGCCATGACGTGCCGGACAGACGCCGCTACTTCTTCGCGATTCTGTTCTTATTCTTAACCGCAATGTTTGGCATTGTGCTCTCCTCACATCTCATGATGCTTCTTGCCTTCTGGGAGGTCACAACGCTTTGTTCCTTCCTGTTAATCGGATACTCAAAGACTCCGGAGGCAGTTACCAACTCCTTTAGAGCAGTATGGATGAACTTAATCGGCGGAATCGCCTTTACCGGTGCAGTCATCTACCTTGCACAGATGGATCCGGAAGCATCCCTTCTCTCGATTCCAAACCTCCTTGCAATCGACAACGTCGGATTAGTTACCATCCCGTTAGCACTCATCGCTCTTGCCGGAATCACGAAGGCAGCACAGATGCCGTTCTCCACCTGGCTTACCGGTGCAATGGTTGCCCCGACGCCGGTTTCCGCACTCCTCCACTCGTCTACCATGGTTAAGGCCGGTGTTTTCCTCTTAATCGTGTTCGCCCCGCTCTTCTCCCAGACCTGGGTTGGTGTCGCACTCGCTCTTGTTGGAGCATTCACTTTCCTTGCAACGTCTGCTCTTGCAATCTCCCAGAGCAACGCAAAGAAAGTCCTTGCATACTCTACCATTGCAAACCTTGGTTTAATCACCGCCTGTGCCGGAATCGGAACTCCTTCCGCAATCGTTGCCGCAATCCTCTTAACCATCTTCCACGCAGTTGCAAAGTGTCTGCTCTTCCTCTGTGTCGGTGCAGTCGAGCACAAGATCGGAAGCCGCGACATCGAGGACATGGATGCCCTCTTAGTCCGCCAGCCGGTTTTAGCCGTCATGATGGTTGTCGGAATTGCCGGAATGTACCTCGCACCGTTTGGTATGCTCATCTCCAAGTGGGCAGCAATCGAGGCATTCATCAACGCACCGCTTGGATGCATCTTCATCTCTATCCTTGCCTTCGGCAGTGCCTTCACTGTCTTCTTCTGGACCAAGTGGCTTGGCAAGATCTTCATGCGTCTGGGTAAGCCGGTCGCAGAAGAGACGAAGCTCAACCCGTCTGAGAAGATTTCGATTATCATCATCGGCATTCTGGTCTTAGTCGCCTGTGTCGGCTTCCCGGTCATCACCGCTGAGATTGTCGTCCCGTACGTTGCTGTATACTATGCCTTCTACACCGGAGCATCCGGGCTCTTTGCCGTCGACACGCTGATGATGTGTTCACTGATGTTTGTCATCTTAGCCGCCTTAGTGATTGCCGCCGCTGTCGGCAGCAAGTCCGGCAGAATCGTCAAGCCGTACTTAAACGGCAGAGCAGTCAACGCCGAGGGAGAATTCTTAGGCTCTCTTGGCGTCTACAAAGAGGCAAAGACCTCCAACTACTACCTTGAGGAGTACACCGGCGAATCCAAACTCCTTAAGCCGTCGCAGATTATCGCATTACTCATCATCATCGCAATGTTTGTCCTTGGAATCATGGGGGTGCTCTTATGAACGTAATTCCGGCAATCCTTGGAGCAGTCATCTTCCTGATTGCTGCCCCGCTTTTAGGCGGTCTGCTTTCCGGAATTGACCGCATCATCACAGCACGTATGCAGAGCAGAAGAGGTCCGCCTCTCTTACAGCCGTTCTATGATATCGCAAAGCTCTGGCACAAAGAAAAGGTGTTCGCAAACCCGGTTGAGGGCATCTTTACCGCTGCATACCTTATCTTAACCGCAGCAGCTGGTGCAATGTTCTTTGCAGGTCTCAACCTCTTACTGGTTGTCTTCTGTTTAGCACTCGCACACACCTTCTTAATCCTCGCTGCATACGCCGCAAACGCCCCGTACTCCCACATTGGTGCAGAGCGTGAGCTGATTGCCATCATGGTTGCCGAGCCGATTTTAATCCTGCTCGGTGTCGGATTCTTCATGGTTACCGGAACCTTCCTGGTCTCTGAAATCATGGGCGCTGCAGTTCCTGCAATCTGCTACCTCCCGGGTGTCTTCCTTGCACTCTTTGCTGTGCTCACCTTAAAGCTCAGAAAGTCTCCGTTCGACATCTCCACCTCCCACCACGCACACCAGGAGTTAGTCAAAGGAGTTACCTCCTCCTTTGCCGGAAAGACTCTTGCAAAGGTCGAGCTTGCCCACTGGTATGAGACCATCCTGCTTCTTGGAATGATCTTCCTCTTCTTCGCAGGATGCCCGGTTATCGGACTTATCGTTGTCATCGTCGGATACTTCCTTGAAATCCTCATCGACAACATCTTCCCGCGTGTGACGTGGCAGATGACGGTCAAGAGTTTATGGATTGCAACGCTTGTCTTCGGCGTCTTAAACATCATCCTTCTCGGATTCTTTGGAGGACTCATCTAATGACATCAGCCGCAAAATCCCCCTGGCTTCTGCACTACAATGCATCAAGCTGCAACGGCTGCGATATTGAAATTCTCGCAGCGTTGACCCCGCTGTATGATGTCGAACGCTTCGGCATCATCAACACCGGAAACCCTGCCCACGCAGATATTTTTGTTGTGACCGGCAGCGTAAACGAACAGAACAAAGAGGTCTTAAAGAACCTCTACGACCAGATTCCGGAGCCGAAGGTTGTTATGGCCGTTGGTATCTGCGCATCTTCCGGCGGTGTCTTCCGTGACTGCTACAATGTTTCCGGCGGCGTTGACACGATTATCCCGGTTGATGTTTATGTACCGGGATGCTCGGTCAGACCGGAGGCATTAATCGAAGGCGTCGTCAAAGCAATCGGCGTCTTAGAGGAAAAGCGTGCAAAGATGGAGGCTGAAAAATGAATATGGAAGTTGTACAGATTGCGGTCTCTGAAGTTGAGAAGACCGCAGCAGATATGAAAAACCAGGGATACCGCCTGGTTGTTATGACCTGTACTCCGGCTGTAGGCGGCGGATTTGACATCACCTACTCCTACGATAAGGACTTCTCCCTCAAGCACTTCCGCATCACCATGCCTGCGGAGTCTGAGATTCCGTCTATCTGCAAGTCTTATGCCGGCGCATTTGTCTACGAAAACGAAATCCACGATCTCTACGGATTCGTCTTCAACGGCATGACGATTGACTTTAAGGGTACGTTTATCAGAACGTCTGTTCCGTACCCGTTCAAGAAGGAGATCCCGGAACCCACTGTCACCAAGGTTAAGAAGGAGGATGCAGCATGAGCAGTAAGAGAACTGTTATTCCATTCGGTCCGCAGCACCCGGTTTTACCGGAGCCGATTCACCTCGATTTAGTGGTCGAGGATGAACATGTGGTCGAAGCAATCCCGTCTATCGGATACGTCCACCGCGGATTAGAGAGTCTTGTCGACCGCCGCGACTACTCGGACTTTGTGTTCCTTGCAGAGCGTATCTGCGGTATCTGCAGTTTCACTCACTCGTCTACCTTCTGTCAGGGTATCGAGGGCTTAATGGGTATTGAGATTCCGGACAGAGCACGCTATCTTCGTACTCTCTGGGGAGAGTACTCCCGTCTTCACAGCCACCTGTTATGGCTCGGTCTCTTTGCAGACGCACTCGGTTTCGAGAGTCTGTTCTACAATGCCTGGAAGATTCGTGAGTCTATCTTAAACGAGATGGAGGCAACGACCGGCGGACGCGTTATTCAGGGTGTCTGTAAGGTCGGCGGTGTCAGACGTGATGTCAGCAACGACTTCTTATCCGGAATGGACAACCGTCTTGATGCAGTCGAAGATGAGATGCGCGAGTTAGTCAACGTCTTCTTAAACGACTACACGGTAAAGAAGAGAGTCTGCGGCAAGGGTAAGCTTTCTGCAGCTGATGCCTATGCATTAGGTGCAGTAGGTCCTGTTGCCCGCGGAAGCGGTGTTGCACAGGATGTCCGTATGACTGACTACCTTGCATACAAAGACTTAGGCTTCAAGCCGATTATCGCAGACTCCTGCGACGGTTACGGAAGATGCGAGGTCAGATGCAAGGAGCTGTTCCAGTCGGTTGATTTAATCAGAAGAATCATCACCGACATTCCGGACGGAGATGTCTCTGTTGCCGTGAAGGGCAACCCGGACGGCGAGTACTTCAGCCGTTCCGAGCAGCCGAGAGGAGAGGTTATCCACTACATCCGCGGAAACGGTACCAAGAACTTAACCCAGTTCAGAGTCAGAACGCCGACCTTAACGAACGTCCCGGCGCTTGTTTCCATGCTTGCCGGATGTGAGCTTGCTGACGTTCCGCAGATTGTCTTGACGATTGACCCGTGCATTGGATGTATGGAGCGGTGATTGCGATGAAGATGCTCAAAACTATCATTAAGCAGCTCACTCACAAACCGGTAACCACGAAGTTCCCGGCAGAGCCGGCAAAGAAGTTCGAGGCAACCCGCGGGCACATTGTCTTCGACCCGTCGAAGTGTACTTCCTGTACTATCTGTCAGAAGCGCTGCCCGGCTCAGGCTATCACGGTTGACCGTGCAAACAAAATCTGGACCATCGACCGCTTCAAGTGTGTCATCTGCGGCGGATGCATTGAGATGTGCAAGTTCAAGTGCCTCTCAATGGAAAACACCTACTCTGCAGCTGCAACTCCTGCCGAGCGCGGCATTGATGAGTACGTGATTACGTATGTAAAGCCGGAAAGACCAAAGAAGGAAGCTGAGTAAAGGGTTTCTTCTTTCTTTTTTTTTCGTTCGTTTTTTTTCAGTTTGCTGTTTTGCTTTGGGTGAGCGTTTTTCCTACGCGAAAGCCACACGAAAGCCACGCTAAAAACGCGAAAAGAAAGTAAATCACGAAAGGTGACGAAAGACGCGAAAAGGGTATACGCGTTCAAAAACACCAGAAACCGTTTACAAAATGTATCAGAGACTTTGAACGCGTATTCCCTTTAGCGACTTTGCCGCGAGGCACGAAGTGACTCAAGGCGTGAGCAAAACGAGAGCTTGCTCGAGTTATGAGCACGTCTGAAAGACGTGCGAAAGCCCGAAGGGCTGGCGATTCGCCGAGTTTTCGCGTATTTGTTTTGTTTCGCGTTTTTAGCGCAATTTTCGCGTGGATTTCGCGTAGGAAAAACGCTCCTACGCTCCCAAACAGAAAACTCACGAAACCGAGCGCCAAAAAAGAAAAAATGTGGTTATCTATCCTTTAAGCCTTCTTTGCCGCAGAGCGGACAACGAATGCTTCGATGATTGCGATAACTCCAAAGGCAACTAAGAACATTCCGCTGACATCCAGGATGCTGAATGCGGAGATAACCGGATGGAGGACAAAGAGAATACCCAGTGCAATTCCAAGCACACCTGAGATTCCGGCAAGCACTCTGTTTGCGGTGTCAAGCTGTTTGGAGAATGCGGCAACTAAATCAGCCGCTCCGCCGATGATTGCTGCTGCAGCTACCATATAGACAAGGTAGACCGTAAACATCAGCGGGAACAGGTATGCAAGGAAACCGGAGAGGATAATCAGGATTCCAACGACAATCATCCACCAGGTGCGTTTCTCTCTGCCGAAGAAGGCCGGCCCTGAGGTAAGAATGGAGACACCTAAAAAGATCATCAGAACAGCAAGCATCAGGTCTGCGACCAGCACTGAAGCATAGGTGAACACAATCATCAGAATACCGAGGATTGTCACCAGAATCCCTCTTCCAAGAAGGGCACCAAAAGACGGTGCCGGAGTTTCTGAAAATTCGGACATAGAGGATTATTTGTATGCAGGGATAATAAAAGCTCTGGTTAGAGAAAAAAAGATTAGGGGGCGATATAGGAGAATGCCCAGTCAGGAAGACCAATACTCATGCCGAAGACGTTCAGGACGAAGGTGAACATGAACACGGTAAAGAGAACAATACCAATCATGTTCAGAATTCCTCCTGCAGTTACCATATCCTTCATCGTCACATAGTCGGTACCGTATGCAACCGCATTTGGCGGGGTTGCGACCGGAAGCATGAATGCAAGAGACGATGCAACTGCGACAGTCATCATCATGAGCAGCGGGTTTACTGCAAGCGCAGTAACGGAAATTCCGGCAAGCACCGGGATCATGATGTTTGCAACTGCAGTGTTTGAGGTGAACTCGGTTAAGATCATCACAACCACTGCTAAGATGAAGACTAACAGTACGATTGGGACGCCGTTTAAGAAGCTGAAGTACTGTGCGATACATTCAGAAAGTCCGCTTGCCTTGAATGCATTGGACAATGCCATACCACCGCCGAACAGAAGCAGGATTCCCCACGGGATTCTGACTGCCCACTGCCAGTTTAAGGTGAACTCCTGTCTCTTCCAGGAGACCGGAAGCAGGAAGAGGAGAACTGCACCAAGGATTGCAATCGTTGCATCCTCGATTCCCGGGAAGAAGATGTCAAGACCCGGAATGGTAAATCCACCGATATCTTTGGATGCGCGGAAAATCCAAGCGAGTGCAACAAGAACGAAGACGAAGAGGGTGTTCTTTTCTCCGCGGCTCATCGGACCCATGGAGTCGATTTCACGCTGCAGAGCTTCTTTGGTGTTCTCTAATGTCTTCGGCATCTTGCGGTACGGGACTTTGGTAAGCCAGAGCCACATAATCGGAAGCATGACGGCAACAAACGGTACACCGAAGAGCATCCACTGGAAGAAGTCAATGCTTGGTGCTCCGGGGAAGAGTTTTGCAAGCTGTGCTACTAAAATTCCGTTTGCCGGTGTTCCAATCAGCGTTCCGATACCGCCGAGACCTGCTGCATAGGCAATTCCTAAAACTAAACAGCCGGAGAATGCCTTCTGCGAATCGTCCATTTCCTTATAGTTCTTGGTCGGCAGGACCGTTGCAATAATTGCGATTGCAATTGGAACCATCATCATTGCGGTTGCGGAGTTGGACATCCACATGGAGAGGAATGCCGTTGCAATCATGAAGCCGAGAATCAGACGGGACGGACTCGTACCCGTGACAGAAATAATTTTCAGCGCCATACGCTTATGCAGATTCCATCTCTGCATAGCCATTGCAATCATAAAGCCTCCCATAAAGAGGAAAATCACATTGTCTGCGTAGGACACTCCGACCTGCGACGGTGTTAAAATACCGAGAACCGGGAATGCCACCAGCGGAATAAGAGACGTTGCCTCGATTGGGATTGGCTGAGTGATCCAGAAAATGACCATCATTGCGGTAACTGCAGCAGTGATGCGGGCAGCTTCCGGCATGATGGATGGATCAATGGGGGCAAGCAGCAAAATCAGGAATGCTGCAATACCTGCAATAAGCCCATAACCCTTGTTCATAACATTATATATTTGGCAGGAACTGTTATGAGTGTTGCTGTTCTTTCGAAAAGGGTGAGTTACGGATATTTTACACAGTATTTTCAAAAACAGTGAATCTCCTGTCTTAGTTCACAGCCAAATCTGCAGATTTTGAAAAAACCGGTTCTGAATCCGGAAAACAACACATCAGTGGTACTATCCTGTGATGGCTGTCAGGTACAGAACGGTTCTCCAGACAGCCCGGCATTTGAGGGAAAAACACCGCTTCCAACACTATATTTAATGTTCTTGCCCGCCCAATAATATACATCATTTTGCCCGCCGCATATATCGGGCAAACAGGTTGTACATAATATGGCAGGCGAATATTCCCAAAACGACGTCGAAAAAGACGAAGCTCGTAAGCGGTATGAGTTCAAGAAAGCTCTTGAACGCCTCGAAGAGAAGGAAGGTTCCGGAACTGAACTGATTTCTCTTTACATCCCGCCGGACAAGCAGATCTATGACGTAACAGCCCACCTCCGTGACGAATACGGACAGTGCGCTAACATCAAGAGCAAGCAGACCAGAACAAACGTTCAGAGTGCAATCTCCTCTATCCTTGCACGCCTGAAGTACTACAAGGCACCGCCGGAGAACGGAATGGCTGTCTTCTGCGGAGCGGTCAACATCGGCGGAGACAAGACTGACCTCGAGTCCATCATCGTCGAGCCGCCGGAGCCGATTCGGACCTACAGCTACCGCTGCAGTTCGTCTTTCGAACTCGAGACCTTAAAGGACATGCTCGACGACAAGTTCGTCTACGGTCTCTTAGTCATCGACCGCCGTGAAGCCCACTGGGGATTCCTGCGCGGAACCAGAATCGAGTCCTTAGGCGGAACCCACTCCACTGTTCCGGGTAAACAGAGAAAAGGTGGTCAGTCCAGTATTCGTTTCGAGCGTTTACGTTTAATTGCAATTCACGACTTCTACACCAAGGTCGGAGAGCGTGCATCCGAAGCATTCTTAGCAGAACCGAACTTCTTTGACAAGTTCAAGGGTCTCTTAATCGGCGGTCCGATGCCGACTAAAGAAGAGTTCGCAGAAGGCGACTTCCTCCACCACGAAATCAAGCGCAGAATCGTCGGTCTCTTTGACGCATCCTACACCAACGAGTTCGGATTAAAAGAACTCGTCGACAACGCACAGGATGCACTCCGCGGTGTTGATATCGCAGACGAGAAGTGGGAAATGTCCCGTTTCTTCAAGGAGCTCGTCAAGGACAACGGAGCAGCAGCATACGGAGAAGATTCTGTTCGTGCAAACCTTGAGGCTGGTGCAGTTGACACCCTTCTCTTATCCGAGAAGCTCAGAAAATCACGCTTAACGATTACCTGCGGCAACTGCGGCGCTCAGGAAGTTAAGACTATGCAGATTGAGGCAGGAAAGAAGTTCAAGGACTTACCGCTTGGACGCTGTCCAAACTGTCAGTCTCCACTCATCCTTGAAAAGGAAGAGGATATTATCGATGAACTGACTGCCTTAGCCGATATGTCGAGCACCCGCGTCGAGATTATCTCCGACGACTTCGAGGAAGGAGGCATGCTTATGTCCGCATTCGGCGGAATCGCTGCCGTTCTCCGTTACCCAACAGGACTCTAAATATGTACCGCGAATATCTTGCAAAAACAACCGAACTCCTCCGTGAGGCAACCGGGCTTGAGGACGTTTTAATCACTGACGGCGGCGACCATGCAGACCTTGCATCCACTGCCGCCTTCGCTCTTGCAAAGAGCGAAAAGAAGAATCCGGCATTAATCGCCAAAGACATCGTAGAGAAAATTGCAGCAAACCCGGCTTCTGCCGGCATCGAGGTTTCCTGCAAAGGTCCGTACATCAACTTCATCTTTGGTGCAGATTATGTCGCAGAGTCCGTTGCAGCAGCCCGCTGCGAATCCTACGGACAGCTTCCGGACAAGACCGAGAAGGTCATCATCGAACACACCAGTGCAAACCCGAACGGTCCATTACACGTCGGACACATCAGAAACACGGTAATCGGCGACACCCTTGTCCGCGTCTTCCGCAAGGCAGGCTACCCGGTCGAGGCTCAGTACTACTTAAACGATATGGGACGCCAGATTGCTATCGTCGCATGGGGTGTCAAGAATCTCCACTACGAGCGCGAAGCAGGCGAGAAGGGAGATGAGTTCATTGTCCGCCACTACGTCGAGGCAAACAAAATCGCCAAGGAAAAGCCGGAAATCGAGCCTGAGTTCGACCTGATGATGGAAAAGATCGAAGCAGGAGACGAGGAGACCGTCAAACTCTTCCATGACTCTGTGGATATCTGTGCAGAAGGTATCAAGGAAACCCTTGCATCCATGAACGTCTGTCACGACCGCTTCGTTCGCGAGACGACCTTCCTCTGGGACGGTTCGATGGCAGAAGTTCTCGCCAGAATCGAGAAGCTTGAGGACACGCAGTTCGACGGCAAGATGATGTACCTCGATCTCTCCAAGCAGGGATTCGGCAACCGCTACGTTTTACGCAGAAGCAACGGTACTTCTGTCTACGCAGCCCGTGATTTAGCATTCCACCTCTGGAAGAACGCACAGTGCGACAGAAGCATCGATGTCCTTGGTGCAGACCACAAGTTAATCGGCTCTCAGCTTCAGACCACTCTGTCCCTTATCGGCGAGAGACCGCCGGAGATTGTCAACTTCGAGTTCGTCTCCCTGCCGGAAGGCTCGATGACCACCAGAGGCGGTGTCTTCATCACTGCTGATGAGTTAATCGCCGAGACCAGAAAGCGTGCATTAGAGGAAGTCACCGTCCGCCGTCCGGAACTTTCCGCAGAAGAGCGCGAGAAGATTGCCAACGCCGTCGCAGTAGGCGCTGTCCGCTATGATATCGTCAAAGTCTCTGCAGAGAAGTCCACCGTCTTTGACTGGAAGGAAGCTCTCGACTTCGAGCGTCAGAGTGCTCCGTACGTCCAGTATGCACACGCAAGAGCCTGCTCTATTTTAGAGAAGGCAAAAGAGGAAGGCGGATTTGCCGAGTGCTATGAGTACTCCGACTCCTACGAAATCGCTCTTGCAAAGCACATCGCACAGTTCCCGTACGTTATCGAGAAGGTTGTTGTCGATCTCCGCCCGCACCTGCTTGCAACGTATGTCCGCGATTTAGCAGACCTTTTCAACTCCTTCTACCGTTTCGATCCGGTCTTAAAGGCAGAAGGCAAAGTCCGCGACGCACGGTTAACCTTAGTTGACGCCTGCCGCAACACGCTCTTCCAGGCACTCGATGTCTTAGGTATCGAAGCACTGGAAAGCATGTAAAAAGGAACCCATCCTTTTTATTTACCATTGATATTATGCTTAGAAAAATCAATTCTCTTCTCTCCGCACTTATTCTGATTGTATTTGCGGTCCATCTGTTCTTCATGTCCGGTCTTTTAACCGGCCTTGTCGGATTCAATCCAAACTTTAAGTACATCAGTTTTACTCTGCTTGCTATCGTTATTCTGCATACTCTCTTCGGGTTCTGGTTCATGTTTGAGAGAATCATCAAACGGCGCCGCGGGCAGAAATCCTATATCGAGCAAAACAAATTATTCTCTCTGCAGATGGTAAGCGGAATCCTGCTTCTCGCTCTGGTCGTTCTTCACACAACGGCATACGGATACACCAATGCTGAAGGCGTCTTTATTCTGCGCACTCCGTCGCTCTTCTACTATGTGACCGAGTGTCTGCTGGCGCTGTTTATCTGTCTGCACAGTATGATCAGTCTTCCGCGCCTTTGTGTCAGCTTTGGTATGATTCAGACTGCTTCCGGCATGAAAAAGGTCTGTTTCATCAGTCTGGCAATCTTTGCCGCTGTCTTTGCAATCGCAGTTGTTGTATTCTCTCTCTACTATCTGCCGACGATTGTCGGAGGACTTGTGTGAAAACAATTCTGGTTATCGGCAACGGTCTTGCCGGAATGACTGCCGCCATCCGTGCAGCTGAACTTGGATGTTCGGTAATCCTTGCGGCTCCAACCGAGCCGAACCGCTCCCAGTCGGTGATGGCAAGCGGTGGAATCAATGCCGCTTTAAACACCAAAGGAGAAGATGACTCGCCGGCACAGCATGCAGAAGATACTCTGCGCGCCGGATGCGGATTGGCAGACCCGCAGGCAGTACAGGAGATGACTGAGGCCACCCCTCAGATTATTGAAGTGCTGAGCAGACGCGGTGTTGTATTTGACCGTGATCAGACAGTAGCGGTAAATCCGCTCTACCTGGATGGAACAGAGAAAGGTGCTGATGTTCTCAAAGCAGGAAATATTGCTCTGAGAAACTTTGGCGGGCAGAAGAAGAAACGGACTGCCTATGCAAAATCCGGTATTGGAATGCAGCTCGTTACTGCAATCATGACCGAGCTTCGCCGCTATCAGGCTGAGGGAAGAGTTACTTCTCTGTACCGCAGGAAATTTGTCTCGCCGGTTTTTGCCGCCGGACGCTGTGCGGGAGCAGTCTTTGAAAATACCGTCACCGGTTCTCTTGAGACTGTGCAGGCTGATGCGGTAATCGCTGCATCCGGCGGGATGGGTGGTCTGTTTGACCGGCACACCGGCTCGGATTTAAGTGACGGCAGTGTAACCGCAGCTCTGTTTGCAAAAGGTGCTGCCGCTGCAAATCTCGAGATGATTCAGTACCATCCGACTACTATCTCCACTCCGGCGAAGAATATGCTCGTCAGTGAAGCAGCCCGCGGAGAAGGAGGGCGTCTATTTACCATGCGGGACGGCAAACGCTGGTACTTCATGGAAGAGTGGTATCCGGAAGGCGGAAACCTGATGCCGCGTGATGTGGTGTCGCGCGCGATTCATAAAGTCTGCAAAGACGGTTTTGGTCTTGACGGAAAGTATCAGGTAGGTCTCGAGCTCGAAACTCTGCCAAAGGAGACCGTCAGCGAAAAACTCAAAGAGATTTCCGAACTTGCGAAGACTTATCTGGGTATCGATGCATCCCATGAGTTCATTCCGGTCTCTCCGGCGATTCACTACTTCATGGGAGGTCTCTATGTTGACCGTTTCCACCGGACAACGCTTCCCGGTGTGTATGCCGCAGGGGAATGCGCCTGCCAGTATCATGGGGCGAACCGTCTTGGCGCAAACTCCACGCTTGGTGCAATTTACGGCGGCAGGGTTGCCGCAGAGACTGCCGCACGGGAAGCTGAGGGCGTTTCTGCCGGTGAGTTTGCTAAAGCGGCTGAGGCTGAAGAGGCGGCAATCCGCGACAGGCTTTCCCTGCATCGGGCAGTTACCCGCGAGATAAATGCTGTCCGCCGGCTCAAGCAGCTTATGAGCAGTTCGCTTGGCATTATCCGTGATGAGGCAGAACTGCAGGCAGGTCTTCTGGAACTTGCAGGGATTTCCCCGCGTGATGTGTATGCGCCAAAGAACCACACTGCAGATGCCATCCTCTTTGAGGATAAACTCCTGCTTGCCCGGGCAATTCTTTCGAGTGCTCTTGCAAGAAAAGAGAGCCGCGGAGGGCATGCCCGTGCAGATTACCCGCAAACTGACGAGGCATTCTGCAAAGTTACCGTTGCTGAATGGAACGGCAGTGATGTTCAGGTACGGTTTGATGAAATCGGGAGGGTATTTGCATGAAAGGCACTATCTCTGTAAAACGTGATGGAAAGTGGGTGACTTTCTCCGGGGAGTATGAGGCAACAACGCCGGTGACGGTGATTTTATCCGAACTGAACTCCCGCGACCCGCTGCTTGATGTGAAAGGGCGCGAAGTCGAACCGATTGAATGGGAGTGCAGCTGCGGGCAGAAGGTTTGCGGTGCCTGTGCGATGGTAATCAACGGGACGCCGCGGCTTGCCTGCTCAACATTCTTCGGTGAAGCAGGTCCTGATATCCGTCTGGAACCGCTCTCCAAGTTCCCGCTGATTGCAGACCTGAAGGTTGACCGGACGCAGATGTATGATTCGCTTTCGGAGATGAAGCTCTGGCTGGATGAAGGTGTTGATGCGAAGGTCAGAAACATTGACCTGCAGTATGCATCGGCATCCTGTATGCTCTGCGGCTGCTGTCTTGAAATCTGTCCGAACTATACCGGCCGCGGAAAGTTCTTCGGTGCGGCAGGAATGAATGCCTGTTTCCGCATTGCAGACCAGCTTGACGGCGCGGCAAAACGTGCCCGTCTGAAAGAGTTTGCCCGTCACGGGGATTCCGGATGTTCAAAGTCCCTTTCCTGCGGTCAGGTGTGTCCGCAGAATATTCCGCTTGCGGTGCTGATTTCCCGCATGAATCGTGACCGGATTATCTCGAGGTTCATCCGGGATTAATTCTCTTTTTTCTCCGGTCAGGAAAACCGCTTCAAATACTCAATCGATGCAAGTACTGCATCGAACTCCATGCACTCGATAATCCCGACCGCATCCAATCCCATCACCGCGGAAAAATCAATGTCCCCGCTTCCGCATGCCGCGTGTTCATCCCATCCTCCGTGATTATCGTGCAGATGTACATGCTCCGGCTTTTCCGGCAGAAACTGCGGCAAAGCCCTGTTGAGATTTGCGTGCCCCACGTCAAGACAAAAGCCAAGCCCTTCATCGCGGATATGCGGCAGGAGGTCGGTGAACCGGAAGTGACAGCAATCCCAGCTTCCAAGATTTTCTATCGCGAAGCGGACGGAGAAATCATCCTGCATTGCCCCAAGGTCAGTAATTGAACGCCGGAGCGCTTCTTCTGATGCGGCGAACATGTCTGCCGCAAGACAGAATCCCGGATGAATCACCAGTGTTTCTGCGCCAAGCGCATCAGCGGCTTTTGCTGATTCGCGAATGACTGCAAGGGATGCGGTCCGCAGCCGTTCATTCGGCTCGGCGATGTTCCCGTCCGAGGTGGGCGAGTGTATGGAGAAACGAAGGGAAAACGACTCGGCTGCTTCTGCATAGTCCGGCAGCGTGTGCCCGCAGGCGGACATAATCTCCACATAGTCTGTCAGGGGTGC
>JAFZFW010000063.1 GCA_017555685.1 Methanocorpusculum sp. | reverse complement strand
GACGAGCGCGAACTCTTAGCCTTCCGCGGAAAGAAGGAAGAAATCGAAAAGGTAAACGAATTCCTCTACGCCGAAATTAAAAAATTCATCGGGGAATAAACCCCGCTTTTTTTTACAGAAACTTAGTATACGCATGCACCCAATGAGGTTGTATGAATCAGATATTCAGAAAAGTACTGACATTTTCCGCGGTGCTTCTTTGTATTCTTCTGGTCATCTTCGGATTCACGTTCGCATCCCCATGGACAGGCATCATCTTCGTTCTCCTGCTCTGTGCAATAAGCCTGCCGCTGGAACTCTTTGCCTCCGCAATCCCGCGGGCACTCTTTGAACTGAAAAAACTCCCCGCCGAAACAGCAAAAGCAGTGTTTGTCATACTCGACACCGCAGCAACAGTCGGCGCGCTTGCCCTTCTGGATTACTTCATGCATGGTGTAGAAATCCTGCCGGTTTCCGCCTTCATTATTGCTCTAGTTCTTGCGCTGTTTTCGCTCAATGATTTTACCGAAAAACTCGAGAAGGAAAAAGAAGATATTATGCCCCGATAAGGGACATCAGGGAAAACAGCGCCATTACAATAACCGGCACTGCAACACAAACCCTCAGTTTCTTTGCCGGAATATCACACACAGATGCAAAGCCGAAATACCACACCGGAATCGACCATAGAAGGAAAACACCCTGCAGTGCGAGAAGAAGAATTGCCGGTGCTGTACCGATAAACCACACAAGAGTGGTCAGAACCGCGCTGATAATCAGAATCACCGACACATAACTGCAAACCGCAAGAATCTCCTTAAACGAACACTCGGCATATCCGATAAACTTCAGGCAGGCAAAGAACATCGCCGACACAAAAACCCAGGTGACAAAAGTCATAATAACTGCCGAAACAATGCCGGAGCCGATGACCACACCGGAAAGCTCCGCCGGAACAAGTGCCGTCGCATCGCCAAGCAGAGGAATCGAGGCAAGAGCTGAAACTGCCGCATAGACTGCCGTTATGAGGAACGGAATCTTCAGACCTTTTGGAACATTCTCCGCAAAAAACGTCTTCTGGTCAAAGAGGAGATTATACAAAGACGAGAAAGTATTCATATCTCTACTCTATAGGGCAGAATACCTTAAAAGACTTCAGGAAAAAAAAAGGTTTAGAGAATAATCTCAATATCGAGCTGCTCTGCAAGCTCTTTGTATCTGTTTCTGATAGTAACCTCAGTAACACCTGCAACATCGGCTACTTCACGCTGGGTTCTGCGCTCACCGGAAAGGATTGAAGAGATATAGATTGCTGCTGCTGCAACACCGGTCGGACCTCTGCCGGAAGTCAGTTCGCGCTCGCCTGCCTGTTTTAAAATCTCCATAGCGCGGGACTGAACCTCTCCTTTCAGACCGAGACCGGAACAGAATCTCGGAACGTAATCTCCCGGAGAGGTTGGAAGAAGCTTTAAGCCAAGCTCACGGGAGATGAAACGGTAGGTTCTTCCAATCTCCTTTCTGGTAACACGGGAAACTTCTGCAATCTCATCTAATGTTCTTGGAACATTACACTGACGGCATGCTGCATAGAGTGCTGCTGCTGCAACACCTTCGATACTTCTTCCGCGAATCAGGTTCTTATCAACAGCATCACGGTAGACAACTGCTGCAGTTTCTCTGACATTTCTTGGAAGACCAAGTGCAGATGCCATACGGTCAAGTTCAGAAAGTGCGAATGCAAGGTTTCTCTCTGTTGCGTTGGAAACTCTGATACGGCGCTGCCACTTTCTTAAACGGTACAGCTGAGCACGGTTCTTCGAGGAGATTGCACGACCATAGGAGTCACGGTTTCTCCAGTCAATCATCGTAGACAGACCCTTATCGTGGATAGTAAAGGTCATCGGAGCTCCGACACGGGAACGCTTCATGCGCTGGTCGTGATCGAATGCACGCCACTCCGGTCCTCTGTCGATAAAGTCGTCATCAAGGACAAGACCGCAGTTCTGACAGACAAGCTCTGCACGCTCATAATCATGGACAAGCTGCTTACTGCCGCATTCCGGACAAACAGTAACTGCAGAGTTCTCCCCTGCCGGCTTTTCCTTCTCCTTCGGCGCCAGAGCAATGCCCTGACGCTCTTTCATCTTTTCCCTCTGCTGCTTTAACTGTCTCAGTTTTTCAATTTCTGTCATGCTTCTTCAAATTCCTTTTCGGAAACGGAGACTGTTTCCGATTGCTGTTCTGGCGGCGGAAGTTTTTCTTTCGCGGTTCAGGCTTCGATTCAGGAATCGCATACAAAATCGTGCCGGGCAAAACCTCCAATCCGTCTTCACCACACAGAACAGTGACATACGGCCTTGCGACACTGCCGTAGAGGTCAACAATTTTGCCGACAGGGCGGTTTGTTTCGTCTGCAACGCTGATATACAGCGGAGGAAGCTGACCGGCGTCACACTCCGCGATGAGAAGACGCTTTCCGCGTTTGGCCACTACTTTCCCTGCAACCTTCACAAACCAAACCTCTGTTGGAACATTCAATGTAATTCGTTCTGCAGAACGCTGCGGTTCAAACCGCAGAATATATATGCATATATTTATGATGTTGAAGTTCTATAAAAGCATTCCCCAGAACGATAAAATAGAAATTAGTGTTTGAGGATGTCCGAACCCGTTAAGGAAAGAACAGATTTGGCTTCCTCTTCCGTCATACCGGCGCCCCTTGCCACAATATACCGGACATCTTCCCTGATTATGTCATCCGGAGAGTGGATGTCGGACTGGATAACAAACGATGCCCCCGCGCGCCGGCCAAGAGACAATACATGCCCGTTTGTTCTGTTGTGCCCTCCGCGGGAAGTAATCTCCAGAAACACTCCGTTTCTTGCGGCAAGTTTTGCCTCTTCTTCAGTAATAAGTCCCGGATGCGCTAAGATATCCACTGCATCCGAGGAAAGTGCCGCATAGTTTGTCCCCCCCGCCACCGGTTCGGCAGTCGTTTCCCCATGCACAATAACCACTTCCGCCCCAAGCGACTTTGCGAGATGTGCCAACTCATCAATCTCCTCCGGCGGAACGTGCGTCAGTTCAACACCCGTGCGCAGAGCAATACCATAGAGTTCTGCCGAACGCTTCACCCGCTTCTGGGCCGCGATAAGCTCTTCGATGTTGGAAAAGTCCGCATGATCAGCGATTCCCATCTCAGTGTAGCCGGCATATGCCATACGGCGGATGAGTTCAGACGGAATCAGCTCACCGTCAGAGTAGGTTGTGTGACAGTGGAAGTCGTACATATTTTAGAGTTTGGCGGCAATCTTGTGCAGGAGCTCTTCTTTCGAACCTGCATAGTCAACAACCAGTCTGCCTTCCCGTGCATACCAGCGGGCAGGGTGTGATGCAGATGCGTTTTCTTCAGCAACGGAAAGACCGGCAGCCTTTGCTGCGCGGGAGATGCGGGACAAGTTCGGCTGGGAAACAGCCTCGCCCGCAGAAACCCTTCTTCCTTCCTTGCGGGATAAAGAAGAGTCAAAATAGCAGGGATATACTGTGCGGAGTGCCATACTGATTAGTACTTTCGTTTGCAAGAAAATAAGTCTGCTGTCGTGTTACGATGGATGAGGGTTAGTAAGACGATTTTTTCAAATGGTATGAGTATCTATAAACCCTCCAATCACCAATATATTGTCATGCATCACGTCGATGTTTCAATGGAAGCCGAAATATACGGCGCAAACAACCGCCTTGCCGAGCACAACGCCGAACACTTCAAAGAGCACGGTGTCCGCGCGTTCGATCTTCTCGGTGCGATTGGCTCCGGAAAGACATCCTTAATCGAGCAGCTTGTCCCCGAACTGCAGAAGAGAGGTCTTGTCACTGCCGCAATCGCCGGTGATGTTTACGGAGACGATGACTTCCAGAGAATCGTTAAAACAGGCATTCAGGCATATAACGCAAACACCGGAAAGGAGTGCCACTTAGACGCGCATCTTGTCCACCATGCACTTGACCACATGAATTTAGACGGCGTAAACGTCGTATTTATTGAAAACGTCGGCAATATGGTCTGCCCGACCGACTTCAAGCTTGGCGCGGAGAAGCGCATTGTTGTCATCTCCACCACCGAAGGTGATGATGTCGTAAACAAGCACCCGATGATGTTTAGAGACTGCAACATTGCTGTCATCAACAAGGTTGACTTAGCAGAAGCAGTCGGATGCAACGTCGAACGCATGATTGCAGACATTAAACGCTACAACCCGGAGATGGTCATTATCAAGACCGTGCTCAAGAAAGGTGAAGGGGTTGCAGAAGTTGCCGATGCCATTCTCGCCTGAGGTTTAATATACCTTAACAACCAATATGTAAAGGACTCTTTGAAAGACTGATGCGATGAGGCAACTCATTATCATTAATCAGAGATATTAAATTTAGGAGATATTCAAAATGCTTTGGCAGGGAAAATCCACCCGTAAATCCACCGGCGGCCGCTACCACGCAGCACGCGGAAAGAGAAGAACCGAAATCGGAAGACCGGCAGCAGACACTGTTATCGGACAGAACAAGAACAAGACCCTCCGTACCACCGGCGGCAACACCAAGGTCCGCGCACTCCGCTGTGAGTTCGCAAACGTCAGCGACGCAAAGACCGGAAAGGTCCAGAAGGCAAAGATTCTCTCCGTTGCAGAGAACGCAGCAAACCCGAACTACGTCCGCCGTAACCTTATGACCAAGGGCGCAGTCATTGCAACCGACCTCGGAAAGGCACGCATCGTCAGCAGACCGGGTCAGGATGGCGTTATCAACGCAGTTCTGATCGAATAAATATAATTTTTTTATTACCTTTTACTGTAAGGTTCATTTATCCAGGCGTCATATACTATCTAACTATGCGTCGCGTCTCCTATCAGTTCCCGAAAACCTTTGAGGGGCATCTGTCAGTACCGCTCTCCTTTTCCCGCTGTCTTGAAAGATTATCAGCGCTTTCTTCCAGGCAGGACAATTTCAGAACAGATGCAGGAGCTGTCAAACGCGATATTGCACTCTTTGTTGCCTGCAACCGCCTGGACTTTGAACCGGTAACTCCGCAGACCCTTTCCCAGATTACCGATGAAGCGGATTTTCTGATGACAATCTCAGACACACTGCTTCGCTCGGACGGACACAAACCCGAACCTGCGCAGAAGTATTTTGTGAAGGTTTTGGCCAGAGGAAATTCCGCGGAGATTTATGTGGCGCACGCAACTGAACCGCAGGCAATTCCGGTACAGACCGCAGGAGAATACATCTACCAGGTGATGCAGTAATGGGAGAACTTGAGATAACCATAGCCGCCCCCTTCATCCACATGCGCTCGTCTGCGCTGTCGCAGATGAAGCTGGTCTTCTACTATACGCAGGACAAGCGCTGGATGGGGCTTGACGATGCAAAGAAGCTGATTACCATCGGACTTACCGCCGGCATCCTTACCAAGGACGAGCACGGAGAGTTTGTACTTGCCGAATCCCTGCGCGAGGAGAAAGTCCCGCTCGGCTTCCGCCCGACTGATGAAATTTTTTCCGCGCCCCTGCCGGAGAAAAAGGATGTCCTGGATGTGCTTCTCGCAGAAGTTTCTGCCAAATCCGGTGTTGAGACAAAGGCACTCGTTTCTGAAATGAGCGAAATCAGAGCGCATTTCGACAATCTGATTGGAGATTATGCTGCAATCGTTCTGCTTGCGAAGAAGTACGGAGTCGATGTCGCCCCGCACAGAGCAGAACTTCTGAGTCACATCGAGTCAATGTGATTTAGAAAACTATATATACTCACGAATCATATGTATTAGAGCACACAGGCGCAGTGCCTGAGCAGCAAGGACTCGTGGTCTAGCAGGCTATGACGTCGCCTTGACATGGCGGAGGTCCTGAGTTCGAATCTCAGCGGGTCCACTCCTTTTTCTGATTTTC
>JAFZFW010000062.1 GCA_017555685.1 Methanocorpusculum sp. | reverse complement strand
GGTGTCGTCGGCGGCGAGCGCATCGCTAAATTAAATGAACTTATAAGAATTGAGGAGCATTTCTAAAATGGCCGACAATGAACTTGGAATTGAATTAACTGAACCATTAGTATCTGTAGAAGAATATCTTGCTGCAGGTGTCCACATCGGTACCCAGCAGAAAGACAACGACATGAAGGACTTCATCTACCGCGTCCGTTCTGACGGTCTTTACATCATCGACATCAGAAAGACTGACGAGCGCATTAAGCAGGTTGCAAAGTTCCTTTCCCGCTACGAGCCAGGAAAGATTTTCGTTGTCACTTCCCGTCAGTACGGTCAGTACCCGGCACAGAAGTTCGCAGACACCCTTGGTGCAATCTCCCACGTTGGCAGATTCATCCCGGGAACCTTAACCAACCCGAAGCTCCCGAAGTACGTTGAGCCGGAAGTAGTTATCGTCACCGACCCAATCGGAGACTCCCAGGTTATCACCGAGGCAGTCCAGTGCGGTATCCCGGTAATCGCACTCTGTGACATCAACAACCAGACCAACAATGTTGACCTTGTCATCCCGACCAACAACAAGGGACGTAAGGCACTCTCCATGATCTACTTCCTCTTAACCAGAGAGATCATGAAGCAGAAGGGCATTGTTTCTTCCCTGACTGTTGAAGACTTCGAAGCTGACCTCTAAGTTCAGCTTTCGGAAAATCATATCCTTTTTTTTATTCACGTAACAGTTGCTGATACTGTTGTGTATCTTTTTCTCCCGCATCAGGCAGTAGGTATATCCCCTATGCGAAACTAACTATCTAACAAGAATGACACTCGAAGAAAAAATCATATTCTACTCACACGAAGATGCAGTTGAGTTCCAGAAGTTCCTCCGCGAGAAGGAATGCGGCAGCCGCATCTCTGTAGAACACAAGTTCACCGGAGAGCCGTACTTCGAGGGAACTATTGCTGAGTTCATGAACCTCATCGACCTGCTTGCCAAAAAGGATGCTGAGGAGAATGAAGTCGATGAAGATCTTCTCCACATGAAAAATGATCTCGTTGAGAGAAAGGAGACTCTTGAGAAGTTCTTCGCCGAGCACAAGGAAGGAGCTCTCTTATCCGATGCAACTCCGTCCCAGATGTTAGCTCAGCTCCAGTCGATTGATGCAACCGGAGATGACGCTATCAGAAAGGAGGCTGCAGACAAGTTCGTGTCTTCCTTAATGATTCTTGCAACCTTAGAGGACAATGGACTCTTAGCAGAGGCAGAGGGCGGAGAGGATTACATCTTAACCGGCGTTAAGGCTGCTGATGAGATGCGGATTATGTATGCATACACCGATTTCCCGGCAGTTACGTCCGAAGACTTAGCCGAGTGCGGAATCGCAAGCCATGTGAGAACCTCTTCGACGACTGAGTATGTTATCACGGTGGGTACTGAGGTGCTCTTCGTCAACACCGATGACATTGCAGATTTCCTCGACCACGTTGATGTCGATGAGGAGGAGTCTGCAAAGTTCGTTGACGCTGTCTTTTTCAAGCAGGCATTCGTTGGAAAGATTCACGAGCTTGTTGCCGCAGGAAATGCATCCGAGGAAGCCCTCCTTGAGGCTCTTGGTGCACCGTCCTTCCCGCTTGAGGGTACGAAGGATGTTATCTCCTTTGATATCACCGCGGACTACCTCAAAGCAGTGGTCAATGATTTACGAAAACTCGGGATTCTGACCGGTAAAGACGGTAAGATTAAAAACACTTAACGTCATATATTATTGTTAGGTGGGGGATGTGGAGTACAAAGCAGTGTGGATACTGCTGCCCTCACCGGACTTTAAGACTGTTTTGAGTTCTGTTTTGTGAAATACGTTTATATTCGGCGTGTTTGTGTTTTTGGTGTTTGTTTTCGCGGGAAGAGTAGTGTTCTGCGCGGCTTTTGACACATGAGGAAAACCGCAGACCACACAGACAAAAAAGAAAAAAAGAGATTTTCCGTACGTCCTTTACAGCTCTTCGCGGACGTGTCTGACTGCTTCGCACATATTAGAAAGCTTCTGGAACGCTCCCTCCGGTGTGTGCATGCGAAGGCCGCAGTCCGGGTCAAATAAGATATTCTCTTTTCCGAATACGTCAATGCAGGCATACATGGCGGCCTCGATTTCCTCGACCGTCTCCACCTTCTGGTCGGAGCTCTTCACGCATCCGCATCCGATTTTCTTGCCCTTCAGGTCGTATTTGGAGAGGGTCTCTAAGTTTTCGGGAGAGACTGCATACTCGAAGTCTAAGATGTCGACCGGGAGCTTTGTCCACTCGGATGCGACGGCGTCAAGCACTCCGCAGGTGTGGACGCAGGAGGGAGTTTTGATTCCATCGAAGATGACAGACAGGCACTTCTTTGCGGTATCGACCGGCATCGCTCCGGTGGATAAAATCGGTTCGTCCACCTGAATGATGGAGCATCCTGCATTTGCGAGGTGCAGAGCTTCTGCATGCAGGGCATGTGCTAAGTCGAGGGCGACCTCTTCTTTATTTCTGTACTGCGGGGTGTTAATCTGCAGAGCGTAGGCGAGCGTGCACGGGCCGGTTAAGATGCCTTTGACGTATTTGGTCTGGGTCAGTGCGTATTTTGTGTCACCTACGGTGATTGGTTTGTCTGCGGCACCGATTTTTCCGACGATGGAACTGCCGGAGATTCCCGGAAGCTTCGAGACAAAAGCCTGCACCATATCTGCTCTGACCTGTCCGTCGGAGATGATATCTACTCCTGCACGAATCTGTTCGGCAACCGCGAACTTCACGGCTTTCTTGTACGGGTCGAAGAGTGAGAATCCTCCCTTTACACAAGGGAATGAGCCGACGACGGTGGTCGGCAGAAGACAGGGCAGTTTCATGTAATAGGGTGAAGCGTTGAACGGGAAAAAGGTTTGGGAAGCATAGGTTTTCCAAATAAGGCAAAAGCCAAAGAAACTCTTCTTTATTTTACAGATACCCAATCGGGCATCCGAGAAGGGTAGTTATCCAGACCAGCAGAAGAATCACCGCCCCGATTACCGGCATATGCAGAACATAAATCTGCAGCGGGTACTTTCCAATCTTTGCAAGAACCGCGCCCACACGCCCGCCGTCTGGTATGCGCCATTTCCGGTATCCGTTCGGGTACAGTACCGAGCCTAAGGCAACGCCTAAGAGCATCACCCCAAGCCAGG
>JAFZFW010000061.1 GCA_017555685.1 Methanocorpusculum sp. | reverse complement strand
ATTTCTGGGGGGAGCAAATATGGATGGGGCAAATCCGGACTCTGCGCATTTTGAGCCGGCAGGGCGTGTGAAGTTTGACGGTGTGCAGGCTGAGCTTTTGAAGATGGGGGCTGCTGTCTAGAATCCCTGGTATGAGGCAAAGCTCATGGAGGAGAACAGTAATGTACGGCTCTACGGGGCCTTCTTAGAAGAGGCGGCGTTGCAGGGATTAAGTCTTGCCGGGGTTAATTTATCCTATGCGCATCTGGAAGGAGCTGACTTACGACAGGCTGACTTAAGCGGAGCAAATCTCTCATACGCTCACTTAGAAGGAGCCGATTTATGGATGGCAGATTTACGCGGGGCAAACCTTCACCGGACTGAACTGGGCGGGGCAAATCTGACCGGCGTAAAGCGAAAGTAAAAAAAAAGTTTTTGCCTGTGTTTCCGGGAGAAACCGGAACATACCGGCGTTTTAGTTCTTGTAGCTCTGCACGTATGCGTATGCATCTGCTAAGAGCTCGATTAATGCATCTCCGCAGGCATTCTTTAAGTCCATCGGGTGAACCTTTCCTGCGCCGTATGCATCTGCAAGTTCTGCATAGCTGTGGAACTCTAAGTCTCCGCCGAACTTCTCCGGGCGACGAATGGCAACAGTGTCCATTCTCGGGAAGATGTTGTACTGGAAGATCTGCATAATCGGGTTGCCTTCAATCTCCGGCGGGCAGAATGCCTTCTTCATCTTCTTCTTAATCTCTTCCGGAGAATCTGCAACAGAGACCACATTTCCTTTCGAGGAGGACATCTTCTCACCGTCGAGACCATTGACAATCGGCGTGTGAATACAAACCGGTGCCTTGTATCCTAAGGACGGGAGGTGCTCGCGGGCAAGCATGTGAATCTTTCTCTGGTCAATACCGCCGACAGCTGCGTCAACACCTAAAGTCGGGATATCGACAGCCTGCATAACCGGATAGACCATCTGGGAAACCATCGGGTTGTCCATAGCGCGTCCAACCTCATCCATAGAGCGGGTTGCACGTTTTAAGGTAATCTCCTGACAGAGAGTTAAGACTTCAGTCTGGTACTTTGGCGTCAGCTGAACATCAGTTCCAAGCACAAACTCTGCGCCCTTTAAGCCGACTGCTTCAATGCATGCTCTGTTGTAGTCAGCAAGCTCTTTAATCTGCTCGAAGGTTCCTTTTCTGTTCAGATATGCGTGCAGGTTTGCGATTAACACCACTACGTCAAACCCTGCATTTTTCATATCCATCAGTTTGTTGATGGTCACAAGGTGACCTAAGTGAATCTCGCCGCTTGGCTCATAGCCGGTATAGACCCGTTTTGTCGGTTTTGCGAGCAGTGCCCGTAATTCGTCTTCAGTGACGATCTCAGCCGTATTTCGGGTGACGAGTTCATATGCGTCCATATGTCTTACACGTTAGAACTAAAAAGAGATAAGGGTAATGGTATCTATTCTTCCGGGCCTTCTGCAGAACCGTGCCGCGTCATATAGTAGAACAGCGGGGTGTCAGCAACAGCGATAGCTGCTTTTACCAGGAACTGGCTGAGAATCATCGTCAGAATGTTTGGTACCGTTCCAACGAATGCCACCGTAATGAAGATAGTAGTATCCACTAACTGGCTGAAGATGGTGGAGTTGTTCCGCATCCACTTTGGCTTGAAGCGGGCTTTGATGCGGTGGAAAATTTCCACATCAAGGCTCTGCGCAACAAGGTAGGCAATCATAGATGCAAGAACAAATCTTCCCGACGAACCAAGAACAGCGGCATATGACTCCTGGAACTCCACCATATACGATGCCGGCGGGAGGAAGACAGCAGCATAAATTAACACAAGTGAGAATACCTGAACAACAAAACCCAGGCGGACA
The DNA here is from genome assembly GCA_017555685.1 of Methanocorpusculum sp. Lineage (GTDB taxonomy): Archaea > Halobacteriota > Methanomicrobia > Methanomicrobiales > Methanocorpusculaceae > Methanocorpusculum. The sequence goes on along the minus strand of JAFZFW010000061.1, from coordinate 1,877 downwards.
AGGAACTGTGCTTCCTTCTTTCCCCAGATTTCACTGACGATATCGACACAGAGGAATGTTATCGGATAGGCGATAACTGCCGCGGGGATTTCAATCCAGCCAATCTGCACCACCTTAGACGCAAGAACGTTGGAGATGACCAGAGCTGTTGCGAAAAACGCGGTAAGGATAACGAGGTTTCTGGTAGTTTTATACAAAGTGCTATAGTATTTGTGTTCAGGGAATATGATATGTTGGTACAAACCCTGCCGGACGGAGAGAAACACCGCAATATTATATGCATGCCTTAAAGAGAGTTCCCGCCCAATAAGTATACTCAACTATGCTCAGATTCGCAGTTGTCGGCCACAAAGCAACGACGGAACCAACTTTCTCCTTAAATGATATGCCGGGAGGAGCTGGTCGTCTTGATATTCTCTGCCGATGCATCAACAGTTCATTCTTCTTAAGCCACGACTTACGCCGTGACGTGGAATGCTTCCTCATCTTAAAAGGCGGCGAGCCGGTCAAGACCCTCCGTTTTGCAGGAGAAACCATCCGCTCCTTAAATCCTGACGAGAGAAGTGCCGGTGCGCTCATCAAAAAAGGACTCACCACTGAGGCAGGTGAGGAGTTCAAAAAAGCAGCAGACGGCATCCACATCAGAGCAGGCGGCTTAAAGGAGCTCTTAGCAGAGATTCCGTTCGCTGTTCTCGATGAAAACGGTGAGGACATCAGAACCGCAGAGACTCTGCCGGAGAACTTCCTCTTATCCGATCACATGAACTTCACCGAAGAAGAGATGGAGTTAATCAAGGATCTTCCAAAGTACTCTGTCGGACCGCGCGTCTTACACGCAGATCACACCATCACTGTTCTCTTAAACGAGTTCGACCGGAGGGCAGGCAATGTCTGAGGAAATCACCGGAATCTTAGCACAGGTTCACCAGATTTTAGAGTACGGAGATATCTGTGACCACTGTCTTGGAAGACTCTTTGCCAAGCGTTCATTCGGCTTGACCAATGTTGAGCGCGGACACGCACTCCGTGTTGCACATGCACTTGCCTATAATATTCCGTTCAAAGAGTACGAAGCAGGAACCTGCTGGGTCTGCAACGACCTCTTCGATCAGATCCCCTACTGGGCAGAGAAAGCAGTTGAAGCCGCTGAAGGTATCGAGTACGAAACCTTTGTCATCGGAACCCGTGTCCCGCCGATGATGACCGAGTCTGAGGAGATGCTCTGGTCCGACTTAAGCCTGGAAAACCCGGAGCCGTTAAAGTCTGAGATGAACCGTGAGGTCGGAAAAGCTGTTGCAGCCTTAACCGGAAAGCGCGGCGACCCGAAAAACCCGGAGCTGACAATCGTTTTAAACATCGCAGACGACTGTACTGAGCTGCAGATTGCCTCCCTTTACTTCTACGGCCGCTACTTAAAGCATGTCCGCGGAATCCCGCAGACCCACTGGGACTGCCGCGCATGCAAAGGTAAAGGCTGCGAACAGTGTAACTTCACCGGAAAACAGTACCCGACCTCTGTCGAGGAAGAGATTGCAAGAGTGCCAGTTGAAATCTTCAAGGCTGACGCCGGAATCCTTCACGGAGCCGGCAGAGAGGATATTGATGCACTCTGCTACGGTACCGGAAGACCGTTTGTTATGGAGATGGCAAACCCGAAAGTCCGCACAGCAGACCTCCGCGAGTTAGAAGAAGCCATCAACAAATCTGCGTTACCGGAGGTAGAAGTGCGTCTCGAATCATGGTCAAACAAGAAAACTGTGGAAATGCTTAAATCACACAAAGGGCATAAAACATACAGGATTCTGGTTTCAGTAGATGACCGTATCTCTCTGGAAAATGTCCAGAACGCCGTTTCACAGCTAAATGGGGCTTGGATT